>NZ_JBIAFO010000019.1:0-70940 GCF_042869355.1 Streptomyces sp. NPDC007088 | reverse complement strand
GCGGGCGGCGGGCGGCGGGCGGCGGGCGGCGGGCGGCGGGCGGCGGGCGGCGGGCGGCGGGCGGCGGGCGGCGGGCGGCGGGCGGCGGGCGGCGGCGCATGCTACGGCTGCGTGGCTGTCGCGCCCCGAGGTGGCCCTGTACGAGCGCAGGCGTCCGCACCCGCGCGTCCGCGTCCGCACCGTTGAATATGCCACGGTGCGGAGCCGTCGCGGCAGCGCATATCCCACGGTGCGGGGGGACTGTGGGATGCCGTATGCCCCGCGAGATATGCCACGGCGCGACCCCGGCCCTGTGGCTTCAGGGACAGCCGCCCCCGGCGTCCCGCCTCGGGGACCACACCAAGAGCAGGCCCCGCCCCCTGAGCTCTATGCCGCAACCTACGATGATCCAGGCCGGTCCGCCGACCGTCCCAGCACCCCTCAGGGGGAAGGACCTCGTGGGGAAGGACCGGAAGGAAACCATGAACGATCTGCACGCCTTCATCGCGGGGCTGCCCAAGGCTGAGCTGCATGTGCATCATGTGGGCTCGGCATCGCCCCGCATCGTTTCCGAGCTGGCGGCGCGACACGGCGACTCCCTGGTGCCGACGGCGCCGGAGGCGCTTGCCGACTACTTCACCTTCACCGACTTCGCCCACTTCATCCAGGTCTACCTGTCGGTAGTGGACTTGATCCGCACGCCCGAGGACGTCCGGCTCCTCACCTTCGAGATCGCGCGCGACATGGCACGTCAGAACATCCGGTACGCGGAGCTGACGATCACGCCCTTCAGTTCGACGCGCCGCGGCATCGACGAGCGTGCCTTCATGGAGGCCATCGAGGACGCGAGGCTGGCCGCGGAGCGGGAGCTGGGCGTCGTCCTGCGGTGGTGCTTCGACATTCCGGGGGAGGCCGGGCTCGAGGCGGCGGAGGAGACGACGCGGCTGGCTGTCGATCTGCGCCCCGAAGGACTGGTCTCGTTCGGCCTGGGCGGGCCCGAGATCGGCGTCCCGCGCCCCCAGTTCAAGCCCTTCTTCGACCGCGCCATCGCGGCCGGACTGCGCTCGGTCCCCCACGCCGGCGAGACAACGGGGCCGCAGACCGTGTGGGACGCGCTGAACGACTTGGGCGCGGAGCGCATCGGGCACGGCACGACCTCCGTCCAGGACCCGAGGCTGCTGGAGCACCTCGCCGAGCGACGCGTTCCTCTTGAGGTCTGCCCGACGTCGAACGTCGCGACGCGCGCCGTCGCCGATCTCTCCGCGCATCCGCTCAAGGAGATGGTGGACGCCGGTGTGCTGGTCACCGTCAACAGCGACGACCCCCCGATGTTCGGCACCGACCTGAACAACGAGTACGCGATCGCCGCGAAGTTGCTGGATCTTGACGAGACGGGCCTGGCCGCGCTGGCCCGCAACGCCGTCGACGCCTCGTTCCTGGAGCCGGAGGGGAAGGGCCGGATCAAGGCCGAGATCGACGCGTACACCACCTCCTGGCTCGCGCCGTGACCCGTGTGATGACATGCGGTCATGCGCACCATTACGGCCGTGGGACATCGTGGCGATCCCTACCGCATCCGCGAGAACACTCTGCCCTCGCTCCGTTCCGCCCTGGACCGGGGTGCCGACGCCGTGGAGATGGACGTACGGCTGACTCGGGACGGAGTCCCGGTCCTGCTGCACGACGCGACGTTGCGGCGCTTGTGGGACCACGATCGACCAATCGACAAGCTGACAGCGTCCGAGGTGCACGAGCTGACCGCAGGGCACGTACCCACGCTCGCTGAGGCCCTGGAGGTCACCAAGGGCTCCCGGGTCATGATCGATCTTCCGTCCGGCAGCCGTCGCACGGCGACGGCCGTCGCGGGCGTGATCCGCGACAACGGCGCGGCGGACCGGGCCTACTACTGCGCGGGAGCCACGGCGATGCTCGCGGTACGCGAGGCCGACCCCGACGCCGAGATCGCCCTGACCTGGACGACGCTGGCCCCGCCCCGGCCCGCGCTTCTGGACGCCGTGCGCCCTCGGTGGCTCAACTACCGCTTCGGCCTGGTGAGCCGCCAACTCGTCGAGACGGTGCACCGGGACGGTCTCCTGGTCTCCGTGTGGACTCCCGACACTCGGCGCTCCATGCGCCGACTCGTCGCGGCCGGAGTCGACTCGATCACGACCAACCGCGTCGACGTGCTCGTAGCTGTGCGCCGTGCGGCCTCCCCCTCGTCCGCGCCGTCGCCTCAGCCGTAGGCACCGCGAGCAGCACGGGGCAGGCGGCGGGCAGGGACAGCCGGCGGCCGGCGGCCGGGCATGCATGAGCCCGGACGGTGCGGGCGTCCGCAGGGTTGTCCGCACCGTCCGGGCTCACCGGAAAAGATCCACCACGGCGACCGCCGAGCCGAACGGGGCAACCGAGAGGAGCGAGGACCTCGGAGCCGAACGGGGCGACCGAGAGGAGCGAGGGCCTCGGAGCCTGACGGGGCAGCCGAGCAGGCAGGACAGGCATGAGCGGGACGGGGCCGTCGTCACCAACCACCGACACGCCGCGGACGGCGCGCCCCGTCCCCCGTACGGTGCGGTGGGGCGGCGCGCACCCCCGCACACCCGCGGGCCGCCGCGCGGGCGACCCCCGCACGCCGGCCCCGTCGACCGGGCGCGTGCCCGCCCCGTCAGCCCTCCAGCGACGTCATGACGTGCTTGACGCGGGTGTAGTCGTCGAAGCCGTACAGCGAGAGATCCTTGCCGTATCCGGACTTCTTGAAGCCGCCGTGGGGCATTTCCGCGACGAGCGGGATGTGGGTGTTGATCCATACGCACCCGAAGTCGAGCGACCTGGACATGCGCATGGCCCGAGCGTGGTCCTTGGTCCACACGGAGGAGGCCAGGGCGTAGTCGACGCCGTTCGCGTACTCCAGAGCCTGCGCCTCGTCGCGGAAGGACTGCACCGTGATGACGGGGCCGAAGACCTCGTTCTGGATGATCTCGTCGTCCTGGCGCAGCCCGGAGACGACGGTCGGCGCGTAGAAGTAGCCCTTCTCGCCGACCCGGTGCCCGCCGGTCTCGACCTTGGCGTGCGACGGCAGACGGTCGATGAAGCCCGTGACCTGGGCGAGCTGGTTCGCGTTGTTGACGGGGCCGTAGAAGGCGTCCTCGTTCTCCGGGCCGCCGGTCGTGATCTCGGCGGCGGCCTTCGCGAGGGCGGCGACGAACTCGTCGTGGACGGACTCGTGGACCAGCACGCGGGTCGCGGCGGTACAGTCCTGGCCGGCGTTGAAGAAGCCCGCCTCGGTGATGCCGCTGACGGCCTTGGCGACGTCCGCGTCCTCGAAGACGACGACCGGCGCCTTGCCGCCCAGCTCCAGGTGGACCCGCTTGAGGTCCTTGGCGGCCGATTCCGCGACCTGCGTCCCGGCGCGGACGGAGCCCGTGATGGAAGCCATGGCGGGCGTGTCGTGCTCGACCATGAGCCGCCCCGTGTCGCGGTCGCCGCACACGACGTTGAAGACGCCCTTGGGCAGGACGGAGCCGATGATCTCCGCCATGAGAACAGTGGACGCGGGGGTCGTGTCCGAGGGCTTGAGCACCACCGTGTTGCCCGCGGCGAGCGCCGGGGCGAACTTCCAGACGCCCATCATCATCGGGTAGTTCCACGGCGCGACCTGGGCGCAGACCCCGATCGGCTCGCGCCGCACGAAGGAGGTGAGTCCCTCCATGTACTCGCCCGCGGAGCGGCCGTCGAGCATGCGCGCCGCGCCCGCGAAGAAGCGGATCTGGTCCACCATCGGCGGGATCTCCTCGGAGCGGGTGAGCCCGACCGGCTTCCCGGTGTTCTCCACCTCCGCCGCGATGAGGTCCTCGGCCCGCTCCTCGAAGGCGTCGGCGATCCGCAGCAGGGCCTTCTGCCGCTCCGCCGGCGTCGCGTCGCGCCACGCGGGGAAGGCGGCGGCCGCGGCGTCCATGGCGGCGTCGACGTCGGCCTCTCGCGACAACGGGGCGCTCGCGTACGCCTCGCCGGTGGCGGGGTTGACGACCTCGGTGGTCGCCCCGTCGGCGGCATCGCGGAACTCCCCGTCGATGTAGTTGCGCAGTCGACGCAGTTCGGTGCTCACTGCCGGCCCTCCTGTCGGGTGTCCAGAACTTGAGACACCCACCCTAGTCGGTGCTCCGACGCTTTCGACACGCCCACTCCCCCACAGCTTCGGAATCAGTTCTTTCCCGTCTCGTAAACAACGGATTTCATCGGTTGAACCTTGCGGAACTGTCGAGTCCTCGTGCAGAGTGAGGTGGTGGCCAGTCGCAGCGCAGATTCAAGAACAGGGAGCGGCGGCTCGTCGCTCGACGCCGTCTCCCTGGCGATCATCGAGCAACTCCAGGAGGACGGCCGCCGCCCGTACGCCGCGATCGGCAAAGCCGTGGGCCTCTCCGAAGCAGCCGTGCGGCAACGGGTGCAGAAGCTACTCGACCAGGGCGTCATGCAGATCGTGGCGGTGACGGATCCCCTGACCGTCGGCTTCCGTCGCCAGGCCATGGTGGGGATCAACGTCGAGGGAGATCTCGACGGCGTCGCCGAGGCCCTGTCCGCGATGGACGAGGTCGAGTACGTCGTCCTGACCGCCGGCTCCTTCGACCTGCTGGTGGAGATCGTCTGCGAGGACGACGACCACCTGCTCGAAGTGATCAACAAGCGTATCCGCGCCCTTCCCGGGGTGCGCTCCACCGAGAGCTTCGTCTACCTGAAGCTCAAGAAGCAGACCTACATGTGGGGAACCCGATAGCCGTGAGCAAGGATCTCTCCAAGACCGCGTACGACCACTTGTGGATGCACTTCACCCGCATGTCCTCGTACGAGGACGCGCCCGTTCCGACCATCGTGCGGGGCGAGGGCACCTACATCTACGACGACCGGGGCAAGCGCTATCTGGACGGTCTCGCCGGACTGTTCGTCGTCCAGGCCGGGCACGGACGCGCCGAACTCGCCGAGACCGCGGCGAAGCAGGCGAGGGAACTCGCCTTCTTCCCGATCTGGTCGTACGCGCACCCGAAGGCCGTGGAGCTCGCGGAACGCCTCGCCCACCACGCCCCGGGCGACCTGAACAAGGTCTTCTTCACCACCGGCGGCGGCGAGGCGGTGGAGACCGCCTGGAAGCTCGCGAAGCAGTACTTCAAGCTCGTGGGCAAGCCCACCAAGCACAAGGTCATCTCGCGCAACGTGGCCTACCACGGCACGCCGCACGGGGCGCTGTCGATCACGGGGCTGCCGGGCCTGAAGGCCCCCTTCGAACCGCTGGTGCCCGGCGCGCACAAGGTACCCAACACCAACATCTACCGGGCCCCGGTCCACGGCGACGACCCCGAGGCGTTCGGCCGGTGGGCCGCCGACCAGATCGAGCAGCAGATCCTCTTCGAGGGGCCCGACACCGTGGCGGCGGTCTTCCTGGAGCCCGTCCAGAACGCCGGAGGGTGCTTCCCGCCGCCGCCCGGCTACTTCCAGCGGGTGCGCGAGATCTGCGACCAGTACGACGTCCTGCTCGTGTCGGACGAGGTCATCTGCGCCTTCGGCCGCCTGGGCACGGTGTTCGCGTGCGACAAGTTCGGCTACGTCCCCGACATGATCACCTGCGCCAAGGGGATGACCTCCGGCTACTCACCGATCGGGGCCTGCGTCGTCTCCGATCGCCTCGCCGAGCCCTTCTACCGCGAGGACAACACTTTTCTGCACGGTTACACCTTCGGCGGTCACCCCGTGTCGGCGGCGGTGGGCGTCGCCAACCTCGACCTGTTCGAGCGCGAGGGGCTCAACCAGCACGTCCTGGACAACGAGGCGGCCTTCCTCGGCACCCTGCAGAAGCTGCTCGACCTCCCCATAGTCGGCGACGTCCGCGGCAACGGGTTCTTCTACGGCATCGAGCTCGTCAAGGACAAGGCCACCAAGGAGACCTTCACCGACGAGGAGTCCGAGCGCGTTCTGTACGGCTTCGTCTCGAAGAAGCTCTTCGAGTACGGCCTGTACTGCCGCGCCGACGACCGCGGGGACCCGGTCATCCAGTTGTCGCCGCCGCTCATCTCCGACCAGGCGACCTTCGACGAGATCGAGGGCATCGTCCGCCAGGTCCTGACCGAGGCGTGGACGAAGATCTGACGTCGCTCGCGGCCCGGCCTCACCGGCGGAGGGGCGCCGTACCGCTCGCCCCTCCGCCCGCTCCGGGCGTCGGCGCGGCCCCGTACGCCCGGCCCCGTCACGCTCCTTCCCGGCCTCCCTCCATCACAGCCGTTGCACCGATCGGGTGACAGGCCGTCAAGCAGTGCGGAGGCTTTGCCACGCGGAGCCTGCGGGCTGGCGGGCGGCTCGCATGTCCGCGTGTTACGTTCCACCCGTTTTCGGGAGAAAGCACGCGCCCTTCCGGGCGGACGTCACGGACACGGACGGGCCCCGCCCTGGGGACGGTGGACCCGTCCACGCCGGGACGAGGTCCGAGAGCGCGTCTCCCGTGCGGATCTGACGGCCCGGAGCGGAACTGAGGTGCACTGCATGGAGGCCCCGTCTCACCCCTCGGCCGACGACGTGCTGCGGGCGAGATCCCTGCACGTCGCCTACCACGGCTCCCCGGCGCTGCGCGACGTCTCGATCGACGTGCGGCGGGGAGAGATCGTCGCGGTCGGCGGCCCGCGGGGCAGCGGCCGGACGACCCTTCTGCGCTGTCTCTCCGGTCAACACGTCCCCGACGAGGGCGAGGTCTGGTTCGACGAGCGCCCCGTGCACGACCTGGGTGCCGTGCACCGTGAACGACTGCGCCGGGACCACTTCGGCTGGATCGACCCCGAGCCCCGGCTGGTGCCCGAACTGACGGCATGGGAGAACGTGGCCTTGCCGCTGCTGCTGCGCGGAGTGCCGCACCGTACGGCGCGGGTGACGGCCGAGGAGTGGCTGGAGCGTCTCGACATCCCCCGTAGCGGACGCAAGCGGCCGCACGCGATGCCGCACGCGGAGCGGCAACGCGTGTCGATCGCCAGAGCGCTCGTCACGACACCGACCGTGCTCTTCGCCGACGAGCCCACGGCCCCGTTGCACGCAGTGGACCGCGCCGTCGTCCTGCGCACACTGGCCACCGCGGCGCGCACCCACGGCGTCACTGTCGTCATGACCACCCACGGGGCGGAGGCAGCCGACCTCGCCGACCGCACCATCACCCTTGAGGACGGCCGCACCGTGCCCGCCACCCCCGCACCGGGCCCCTCCGACGCGGAAGGCCGCGCGACGTGCTCGCTCTCCGTCTGATGCGCGGTGGACGACCCTACGTCCAGATCCGCCGCCTTCTCGTGTCAGTCGCCTCGGCAGGCACCGGTTTCCTCCTGCTGTGTGCCCTCGGCCACGCCCTACAGGGCGGCCCGGGGCGCGGCGTGCGGCTCGCCTGGTGTCTCGTTCCCCTCGTGGCCACGGTGTACGTCGCGGTGGCCGTGGCCCGCACGGACCCCGCGCTGCGGCCCGACCGCAGTGGCCTCGCGGCATTCGGTCTGGAGGGAGCCGGGCTGCGCGTCTTCACCGGCGTCGCCACTGCGGCGTTCTGCGGCCTGGGCTCCGTCGTCGCGCTGATCGCCTTCCTGTTCGCGCGCGGCAACCTCGTGGGGCGCCCCCTGGGGGACGGAACGGCAAAAGCGCTGGGGGCCACGGCCACGTACGCGCTGCCCCTGGCCGGCGTCATCACCCTGCTCGCCGTCGTTCCGGTCGTCGCCTCGGTCGCCGCCACGTTCGCCGCGCCCGTCGGCGCGAGGGGACGCAGGGCCGAGGACGGCCGGACCCCCAAGGCCCCGGCGCCGCCCGCCACTCCCCCCGCGGGCCTGCCCTGGGGTGTCGCACTGCTGACGGCCGGTATCGCCGTACAGACCTACGCGGGACGGGGCGCCGAACGACGGGGGACGGCGTGGCTCGACGGTACGGGCAGCAGTCTTGCGGGGGTGCTCACGGGCTGGGCGCTGGCCGCTCTCGGCCTGGCCGTCGCCGGTCCGGGACTCACCTATCTGTGCGGTCGGGCGCTTCAGTCCGCCCGCCCCGGCGCCGTCCGGCTTCTGGCGGGCCGTGGCCTCCAGGAGGAGGCGCGGCGGATCGGAAGGCCGGCCGGTGTGGTGTGCGCCGTAGCCGCTGCGCTGCTGTCAGCCGTACGGCTCGGGGGCACCGTCCCCTCCCGGCAGGGCGACGCCGCTCCGGGGCTGCTCACCCTCTTCGGTGTGACGCTGGTCGCGGCGTGCGCCGGGGCGGCACTGCTGCTGGCCGCCGTGGAGTCCCGCCAGGCTCGTCACGAGACGACGGCCACGTTGCAGCGCGCGGGGGCCCCCGCGGCGACGCTCCGGGCGGCGGTGGCGATGCGGGCGGGGGCTCTTCTCGTCATGCTGGCGCCACTCGCCTGGCTGGTCGCCGTACTGACCACGCTGCCCCTCGTCGGCTGACTCGGGGCGCACGGTTCCCACGGCTTCGCGACATGTGCCCGTCCGCCGCCCCGACGACGGTGAACCGATCTGCCGCACACCGATGAGTTTCGTGTGACGCGGCCGTCTACCCCACGAGAACAGCGCTTCGGTACTGAGCGCGAGACGGACCGCGCCTCTACGCCTCACTCCATGGGCGGCGGGGCCCCACTCGGGAACGGTGCCGCTTCCGTCCAGTACGTCGCAGCGCCCGCCCCGCGGTAATGCGATCAACACACCGCACCAGGCACCAGGCACCGACCGTCAGACACGGCAGAGACAGACGTATAGGACAGGGCAAATGACTTATCAGCAGATGATCTTCGTCAATCTTCCGGTGAACGACCTGTCCGTCTCCCGGCGGTTCTTCACCGAGCTGGGGTATTCGATCAATGAACAGTTCAGCGACGAGCACACCGCCAGCGTCGTGATCAGCGACACGATCGTGGTGATGCTCCTGGAGAAGAAGCGCTTCCTGGACTTCACGCCCTCGGGCAAGGAGGTCGTGGACGCCTCGAAGTCGAACGAGGTCCTTGTCGCCCTCAGTGCGGAGAGCCGGGAGAAGGTGGACGGACTCGCCGACAGGGCACTTGCCTCGGGGGCCGCCCCGGCGCGCGAGCCCGAGGACCACGGCTTCATGTACGGCCGTTCCTTCCAGGACCCGGACGGCCACGTCTGGGAAGTCGTGTGGATGGACCCGGCCGCCGTCAAGGGCTGAGCAACTCACAGGCACGGATGGGGGCGCCGGCGAGGTCCGGGGGCGTCGCACACTCTCCACGCCCCCGGGCCCTGAGAGAGCCCTGACCTCACGCGCCCCCGGCCAACCGCCCCGGGCCTCGTCGCCGAACGGTAGACGGGGCTACGGGGCTACGGGGCTACCGGGCTACGGGGCTACGGGGCTACGGGGCTACGGGGCTACGGGGCTACGGGGCTACGGGGCTACGGGGGCAAACGAGCCGCAGGCGAAGCGCGATCCCTGCCTCGAACGGTTCCCCGTCACTCCTGCTGGACCGGCCTCTCCGCGTACGGCGCCCCCGTGCCGGGCAGTCTCAATCGGCAGTGCTTACCATGTGGCGTGCTGCCGATATCCGGGGCGTCCAGCCCCGTCCCCGCTCCGTCTCCCGCCACCGACGCCCCCGCGAACAGTGCGCCGGGTACGCCGCTCGGCGGCAAGGAGATCGAGTCCATCGCCGACTTCGACCTCGCCGTGCAGTCCGGAACGCTCGCCGGCTGCCGGGTTCAGGCGGTGGATCTGACGACGCGGGCACAGGCCCTGGCCTCGGCGGTCACCCGGGGAACGGTCTTCCTCGGGTGCGCCATGCTGCCGGAGACCGCCGCGCACGTACAGAGCGCCGGTGCTCTCGTCTTCCCCCGCGTGCCCGGCCTGCCCTTCGACCCGTACCGCGCGCGGCTCTACACCGCCGGGGAACTCTTCGACGGGCTCGACCGGCCCGCGGGTTACGAGGGGACGCCGGACGCGGCGGCGTATAGCTGGTTCCAGCAGACGAAGAGCGACGGAGACATCCTGTCGTCCATGCTCCGCGCCATCCACGACGACGCACTGTCGGACGCCTTGGACGAACTCCTTGCCGGCAGGAGAGTCGTCGGCGTCATGGGTGGCCACGCCCTGCGGCGGGGCACCGTGGAATATGCCGACGCCGCACGTCTGGGACGCGAGCTGTCCAGGTCCGGCGCGGTCGTGGCCACCGGAGGTGGCCCGGGCGCGATGGAGGCGGCTCAGCTCGGTGCCTACGCCGCCCCCCACAACGACGACATGCTGTCCGGCGCACTCGATGTCCTGGCCAAGGAGCCGTCTTTCACGCCGTCCGTGACAGCCTGGGCTCGGGCCGCGTTCAAGGTGCGAACGCAGTGGCCCCAAGGAGGTATGTCGGTTTCGGTGCCCACGTGGTTCTACGGCCACGAGCCTCCCAACGGCTTCGCCAGCCACATCGCGAAGTACTTCGCGAACGCGACGCGTGAGGACGGTCTCCTCGCCCGGTCCAACGGCGGTGTGGTCTTCCTGCCCGGCGCGGCCGGAACAGTTCAGGAGATCTTCGACAACGCGACGCCCAACTACTACGAATCGCGCGGCGTTCCGACGCCCATGGTCCTCGTGGGCCGGGAACACTGGACCGAGCGGCTGCCCACGTGGCCGCTCCTGCAGGCCCTCGCACAGGGGCGATCCCTGGAAGACAGGATCGCCTTGGTGGACCGTGTCGACCAAGCCGCGGCTGCCCTGCGGCACATCTCCGGGTGAATGACACCAGGCGGCGGACCGGTCGACCGCCGCAGCCACGCCGACGCGGTACTGACACGCCGACGCGGTACTGAAGCCGGCCGACGGGCCGACGGGCCGACGGGCCGACGGGCCGACGGGCCGACGGGCCGCACCCTTCCGGGCAGTCGGGACGGGGCGGAGCAGGGGGCTCGGTGGTCACCTGCCTCGTGGTGTCGGCCGCCTCGTTCCGCCCTCGCTCATCCACGAGATCGCCGGGCACGGTCGCCCTCCCCCCTCCGGCTCGGAAACCCGCCCGTTGGCTCCGGACACAGAGCCGGTGCGGCCCGTCAGCCGAGAACGACGACTTCCTCGGGCGAGAACGCGACACCGACTCGCGCACCGGGCTCCGGTGCCTCGCCCAGGGAGCAGGCGGCTTCCAGGGACGGGGCGTCGTCCGGACGCAGCCGCACGGCGACGTGGGTCCCCCGAAAGGTACGGGACACCACCTCGCACGGCAGTCCTTCGGTGACGGGGACGACGCGTACTCCGGCGGGCCGTATCAGCAGCGTGCGGCGTCCGCTCAGGTGGCCCGAGGCCACCGGGACCTTTCCCCAGACGGTCCGGGCGACGCCGGACCCGATCTCTCCTTCCGTGACGTTCTCGAACCCGAGGAAGCCCGCCACGAACGCGTCGGCCGGGTGCCGCCAGACTTCGAGCGGCGTCCCGGCCTGAGCGATACGGCCGTCCCGCATCACCACCACCCTGTCCGCGAGGGCGAACGCTTCCCCCTGGTCGTGAGTGACGGCGAGGACTGTTGTCCCCAGTTCGGTGAACAGCGAGCGGAGTTCGCCGACCAGACGCTCCCGCAGGCTCCGGTCGAGCTGGCCCAGGGGTTCGTCCAGCATCAGGAGCTGGGGACGAGGCGCGAGGGCACGCGCCAGGGCAACCCGCTGCTGCTCCCCGCCGGACAGGGCTCCCACCCTCCGGCCCCCCGCCCCGGGCAGTCCGACGAGGTCGAGCAGTTCCTCGACACGGCGCCCGCGTTCTGCTCGGGGCGTCCCGTGCATGCGGAGGCCGAAGGCGACGTTGCCCGCGACATCGCGCTGCGGGAAGAGCTGATGGTCCTGGAACATGAGGCCCACGCCCCGGCGGTGCACGGGGATCCCCGCCTGGTCCCTGCCCCCGAGCAGGACCTGTCCCTCGTCCAGCGGCTGAAGCCCCGCTACGGCGCGCAGCAAGGTGGACTTACCACTTCCACTTGGTCCGAGCACGCACACGATCTCGTGCGAAGCCACCGTGAGCTCGATCGCGTCGAGCGCCGACCGCCCGGAGCCGAAGCGAACGGTGGCCCCCACAAGGCTCAACGCCACCTCCTCGGCGTCACCCGCACCGCGCGCACCGTCTGCGCCCCGCCTACCGCTGGCGCCGTCCGGACCGTGCGCTCCGTCCGCGCCGTGCGCTCCGTCCAGTCCGCGCGCGCCCCGTGCACCGTCCGCGCCGTTCAGGCCGCTCACCTTCCCTGCACCTTCCGTGCGAGGCACGGCCGGACGAGCCGCCCGCCCCGTTCCGTGCCCCGCGGCACCCTTGTACCGGGCGAAGGACGCCGCCTCCTGTGCTGCGCCGTGTGCGGGCGCCATGGTGCACCGCGCCGTATTCCGGTCCGTCATGACTGCTCCTTCGCGTCACCTGTGGGGTTGGCGGGGCCTCCGGCGTACGGGGCGGAAACGCGGCCCCGTGCCGCCGCTGCCTCGTCGCCCTCCACCGCAGCCCCGTTCCCACCCCTCCGAGTGCGCCGACGGTGCTCCGTAGAGGTGGCATCGGCATCGGCATCGGCATCGGCATCGGCCGGGGCGTAGGTGCCGGGCTCAGCGGCGAGGCCGCGCGGCCTGATCCGTTCGAGTACCAGCAGGGACACCGCGCAGACGGCCATCAGCACCGTCGAGAGCGCCATGGCCTGACCGTAGTTGGTGTCGCCCGCCCGCCCGAGCAGCCGGGAGACCGCGACCGGCAACGTGGGAGCGTCGGGCCGGGCGATGAACACCGTCGCGCCGAACTCACCGAGAGACACGGCGAAGGCGAAGCCCGCGGCGACAAGCAGAGCCCGGCGCACCATGGGCAGGTCCACCTCTCGCCACACTCGCCAGGGCGAGGCCCCGAGTACGGCCGCCGCCTCGCGCAGACGCTGGTCCACTGCGCGAAGCACCGGCACCATCGTCCGCACCACGAACGGGACGCCGACGAGCGCCTGCGCCAACGGCACCAGGAACCACGAGGCGCGTAGGTCCAGCGGAGGCTTGTCGAGCGAGATCAAGAACCCGAATCCGACGGTCACTGCCGAGACGCCGAGCGGCAGCATGAGCAACCCGTCGAATCCGCGCACCAGGGCGTCGACGAGAGAGTTGCTCCTCCCGCGGGTCGGGCGGCTCAGCGCGGCAGCCGCCAGCCCGCCCACAACCAAAGCGATCAGCGTCGCCACGGCGGCGTAGCGCAGCGAGTTGCCGACCGCCGCGAGGGGGGCCACCAGGAAGAGTCCGCCGTCCGACGAGGCCAGCGCACGAAAGTAGCCGAGGCCGAAACCCTCCGGACCGTCGAAGGCTCGTCGGACCAGGACCGCCAGGGGCAGAACGAGGAGGAGGGCGACGGAGGCCAGTACCCCTCCCAGGAGCGCCCATTGCGCCGTGCCCCGGGGGCGCCGCGTGCCAGTGGCGGCGTCGACAAGCTTCAGGCTGCTCTCGGTGCGCCGGACGGTCCACGCGTGGGCCACCAGAATGGCTACGACGGCGGCGAACTGGACAAGCGTCAGCACGGCGGCGGTGGGCAGGTCCAGTAGCTGCGCCGTCTGCCGGTAGATCTCCACTTCCAGGGTCGAGTACGCCGGCCCGCCCAGGATCTGGACGATTCCGAACGAGGTGAAGGTGAACAGGAAGACCATGAGAGCCGCCGCGGCCACGACCGGAGCGAGAGCCGGCAGGGTCACGGTGCGGAACGCCGCCCAGCGCGAAGCGCCGAGGGTACGTGCCGCCTCCTCCTGCCTCGGATCCAGTTGCGCCCAAAGCCCCCCTACGGTGCGCACGACCACGGCGTAGTTGAAGAAGACGTGCGCCAGGAGGATCGCCCAGACCGTGGTGTCCAGCCTGATCCCCCACAGTTCGTCGGTGAGACCGCCCCGCCCGAGGAGCGCGAGGAAGGCCGTGCCGACGACGACGGTGGGCAGCACGAAGGGGACGGTCACCACCGCTCTCAGCAACTCCTTGCCAGGGAACTCGAAGCGGGCGAAGACGTAGGCACCGGGCAGCGCCACCACCAGGGTCAGCGCCGTCGACGCCAAGGCCTGCCAGGTCGTGAACCACAGGACGTCCTGGACATCGCTCTGCCCCAGCACGCCGAAGATCTTCCCGACCTGCCATCCCGCAGGGGTCTTCAGACCACGGCCGACGATGGCTGCCACCGGATAGGCGAAGAACAGCGCGAAGAACGCGACGGGTACGGCCATCAGCCCGAGCCGCGCCGCGGCGTCGCGAAGACGGGCACGCCGCACCTCGACGCCGCCCGGACGCTGCCGCCGAGACGGGGCCCCCGACGGCGCCCGACCGTACGGCGACGGGGCCCCGGACGAGGCGGGTGACGGCGTGGGCGGAATGGCCTGCTGCCCGGACTCGGAGCCGGGCTCCGCACCGTCTGAGCGCGCCGCGTCCGCCTCCGTACGTCCGGAACCCGCCCAGCCCGTCACTTGACGACGAGTGAGGTCCACGACTTGATCCACGCCTCACGGTGTTCGGCGATCTTCTCGGGCGCGACGGTGTGAGCGTCCTGCGCCGTCCCGTCGTACTTGGAGAACAACTCCGGCAGTTCGGTGCCCGCCACCACGGGGTTCACGAACATCGTGAGCGGCATGTCCGCCTGGAACTTGTCACTGATCAGGAAGTCGATCAGGGCCTTGCCGCCCTTCTCGTTCGCCGCGCCGTCGAGGAGCCCCGCGAACTCGATCTGCCGGAAGCAGGTCCCCGACGCGACGCCGGTGGGGGCGTGCTTCGGCCGGGGGTCTGCGTACAGCACCTCTACGGGCGGGCTGGAGGCGTAGGAGACGACCAGAGGACGATCGCCACCGGCCTTCCTGCCTCCGGCGGAACCGGAGAACTCCTCGTTGTACGCCTGCTCCCAGCTGTCGACGACCTTGACACCGTTCGACTTCAGCTTGCGCCAGTACCCCTGCCATCCGTCGTCGCCGTACTGCGACGCCGTACCGAGCAGGAAACCGAGGCCCGGCGAGGACGTCGCGGCGTTCTCGGTGACCAGGAGGTTCTTGTACTGCGGCTTCGCGAGGTCGGCGAAGCCACGGGGCGGGGCGAGCTTCTTTTGCGCGAAGTACTTCTTGTCGTAGTTCACGCAGATGTCTCCGGTGTCTACCGGCGTCACGCGGTGTTTCGCCCCGTCCAGCTGGACATCGGCCCCCACCCGGGCCAGTCCCTTGGCCTCGTAGGGCTGGAAGAGCCCGTTGTCGAGGGCGCGGGAGAGCAGCGTGTTGTCGACGCCGAAGAAGACGTCGCCCTGCGGGTTGCCCTTGGTGAGCACCGCCTGGTTCACGGCCTGGCCGGCGTCGCCGCTCTTGAGGACCTTCACCTTGTAGCCGGTCTTCTGCTGGAAGGCCTTGAGGACGCTCTTGGACGCGGCGAAGGAGTCGTGCGTGACCAGCGTGACGGTCTTGTCCTTCGCCTTGCCGTCGCCGCTTGACCCGTCCGAGCCGCAGCCGGCGAGGGCAAGGGCGCCGAGCCCCGTGGCCGCGATGCCCGCGGCGATCCTCTTCGTGATCGTGATGCGCACTGGATTCCTCCTGGATGGCCAGGAGAAGACGCGGCCATGCCCGCCTTCCGTCCGGAAGGCGGGCATGGCGCAACAGCATGAGTGATGACCGAACTTCCTACCCGGAATGACCCGGGCGAGGTTCAGAGGGTCTGCGACCTGGACGCCCCGTGACGGGACGTGGTGCCGCACTCTCAGCGCTGTGGCGCTCCCCTGTCGGAATGTGTGAAGTTGTCTCCGTGTCGTACTCACGGTGCCGCTCGGGCGGCCGAGTACGGAACGAATGTACGCGGACACCCTACCTCTGAGGGAGTGCGGAGCCTCAGGTCACCGCTCGGCGGCCGCGAGCTGACCGCACGCCCCGTCGATCTCCTGCCCCCTCGTGTCGCGCACCGTCACGGGCACGCCGTGGGCGGCGATGGCCTCCACGAAGGCTCGCTCGTCCTCGGGGCGCGAGGCCGTCCACTTGGAACCCGGTGTGGGGTTGAGCGGGATCAGGTTGACGTGGACGCGCTTGTTCTTGAGGAGACGGCCCAGGAGGTCCCCGCGCCACGCCTGATCGTTGATGTCGCGGATGAGCGCGTACTCGATGGACACTCGCCGACCGGACTTCTCCGCGTACTCCCACGCGGCGTCCAGCACCTCCCGCACCTTCCAGCGCGTGTTGACGGGGACGAGAGTGTCGCGCAGCTCGTCGTCGGGGGCGTGCAGCGACACGGCGAGCCGGCACTTGAAGCCCTCGTCGGCGAACCGGTGCATGGCCGGGACGAGGCCCACAGTGGACACGGTGATGCCCCGCTGCGACAGCCCGAGGCCGTCGGGCTCCGGGTCGGTGAGACGGCGGATGGCGCCGACCACACGGTTGTAGTTGGCTAGCGGCTCGCCCATCCCCATGAAGACGATGTTCGACAGGCGGGCGACGCCCCCGGGGATCTCTCCGTCACGCAGGGCGCGCATGCCGTCGACGATCTGGTGGACGATCTCGGCGGTCGAGAGGTTGCGGTCGAGACCGGCCTGCCCCGTCGCGCAGAACGGGCAGTTCATGCCGCAGCCGGCCTGCGAGGAGATGCACATGGTGACGCGGTCGGGGTACCGCATCAGCACTGACTCCACCAGAGTCCCGTCGAAGAGCTTCCACAGCGTCTTGCGCGTGGTGTCGTCGTCGCAGGAAATGTGCCGGACGACCGACATCAGTTCCGGCAGCAGCGCTTCCTGGAGCTTTCCCCGCGCGGCGGCCGGGATGTCCGTCCACTGCTGCGGGTCGTGGGCGTAGCGGGCGAAGTAGTGCTGGGAGAGCTGCTTCGCGCGGAACGGCTTCTCGCCGATGTCGGCGACCGCCTCCTTGCGCTGCGCGGGGGTGAGGTCGGCCAGGTGACGGGGCGGCTTCTTGGCTCCGCGCGGCGCGACGAAGGTGAGCTCTCCCGGGACGGGCGGGGCCATGGGCGGAAACTCCTCAGTGCGGCGCACTGCACGCCGTGAAGGGTGCCGGACGCCTCGGGGACGGGGGACGAGGCAGCAGGCCGCCCCCCCGTACGGGGGGGCGGCCCCGGGCCGCGAACACGAAAAAGGGCCCACCACAGGAATGGCGGACCCTTTCAGCGTAACGCGCGCCCCGTCACCCCGAGCCGACGAAGAGGACCAGCAGCAGCCACACCACGGGAGCGGTGGGGAGCAACGAGTCGAGCCGGTCCATGATGCCGCCGTGGCCCGGCAGCAGCGTGCCCATGTCCTTGATCCCGAGATCCCGCTTGATCATGGACTCGCCCAGGTCACCGAGGGTGGCGCTGGCGGCAACGGCGAGACCGAGCAGGAGTCCCTGCCACCACGCCCCGTCGTCGATCATGAACTGCATGCCCAGGGCACCCGCGACCATGGCGAAGGTCACGGCGCCGACCAGCCCCTCCCGCGTCTTGCCGGGGCTGATACGGGGCGCGAGCTTATGGCTGCCGAAGCGCCATCCGACCGCGTAGGCGCCGGTGTCGCTGACCACGGTCAGAATGAGGAACAGCAGCACCCGCCAGGCGCCGTCGTCCGCCCGGAGCATCAAGGCCACGAAGGTCGCCAGGAACGGCACGTAGAACGCGGCGAACACACCGGCCGTGACATCCCTGAGGTAGCCCTCCGGGGGCTGCGTCATACGCCAGACGAGGACGGCGAGCGCCGTCAGCGCCACCGCCACCCACGCGCCCTCGGGGCCCCGTGCGTAGCCGGCGATGACCATGGCCGCCCCGCCCAGAGCCAGCGGGATCAGCGGAGCCTTGATGCCCTTGCGCTCCGACAGCCGCGAGGTGAGCTCCCAGACACCGACCACGACGGCCACCGCTATGACACCGACGAACACGGCCTTGACGATGAACAACGAGGCGACGACAACCACGCCGAGACCGAGACCGACCCCTATGGCCGCGCCCAGGTCACGACCCGCGCTCTTCTTCTGCGGCGTGGGCTGCCCCGCGGGAGCGGACGCCGGGTCCGGTCCACGGTGCGACGGGGGTCCGGGCTCACTCTCCATGGGCTCCTGCGGCAGTTCGTCGCGGAACAGGGGACCCCTCAGCCGAGCGGTCCCCCGGTCGTCATCCTGATCTC
Source organism: Streptomyces sp. NPDC007088 (assembly GCF_042869355.1). NCBI lineage: Bacteria > Bacillati > Actinomycetota > Actinomycetes > Kitasatosporales > Streptomycetaceae > Streptomyces > Streptomyces sp. NPDC007088. Next base: position 52,904 of record NZ_JBIAFO010000019.1, on the reverse strand, counting down.
CGCCGCTCGCGGGTAGGTCAGGCACGATGGGCATGGGCCGAGTCTCTTGGACGTCCTGCCCTTCGTACACGGGACCCGCCGAGGCGACCCCCTGGACAGGCCCCTGTCCGGGGGTGGGCCACGGCTCGCCGTATCCGGTGCGGGACGGCGCGCCCCAGGAAGAGTCGTTCATCAGACCTCGAGCAGCTCGGATTCCTTGTGCTTGAGCAGCTCGTCCACCTGCGCGACGTACTTCGCGGTGGTGTCGTCGAGCTCCTTCTCCGCGCGACGGACCTCGTCCTCGCCCGTCTCCTTGTCCTTGACCAGCTTGTCGAGCGCGTCCTTCGCCTTGCGGCGTACGGCGCGGATCGAGACCTTCGCGTCCTCGCCCTTGGTGCGGGCGACCTTGATGTACTCCTTGCGGCGTTCCTCGGTGAGCTCCGGGAAGACCACTCGGATGATATTGCCGTCGTTGCTCGGGTTGACGCCGAGGTCGGAGTCCCGGATGGCCTGCTCGACGTTGCGCAGAGCGCTCTTGTCGAACGGGGTCACGATCGCCATGCGCGGCTCCGGTACCGAGAACGACGCGAGCTGATTGATCGGCGTCATGGCCCCGTAGTAGTCGGCCACGATCTTGTTGAACATCGCCGGGTGTGCGCGGCCGGTACGGATGGCGGCCAAGTCTTCCTTGGCGACCACAACGGCCTTCTCCATCTTCTCCTCGGCTTCGAGGAGGGTCTCTTCGATCACCACTTGCTCCTGCGTGTCTTGAGTTGGCCTGACGGGGTCTTCCCGCTCCGTGATGGCGGCGGGAGTGCGCACAGGTCCGGCTGCGTCGCGTCTCTTCTGTACTGAACGGTGTCCGAGCGGCAGGGCTTTGTCCATCCCTGCCGACGACGACGGCGCTCCGTGGTGCCCGTGGGCTCACGGAGCGCTCCGGGCTCAGGCCCGGGTGCCCTGATCGCTTACGAGCGTGCCGATCTTCTCACCCTTGACGGCTCGCGCGATATTGCCCGCGGCGAGCAGTTCGAAGACGAGGATGGGCAGCCGGTTGTCGCGGCACAGGGTGATGGCGGTCATGTCGGCGACCTTGAGGTCCCGGGTGATGACCTCGCCGTAGCCCAGGGCGTCGTACTTCACGGCGTCGGGGTTGGTCTTGGGGTCCGCGTCGTAGACCCCGTCCACACCGTTCTTGCCCATGAGGAGGGCTTCCGCGTGGATCTCCAGAGCACGCTGCGCGGCGGTGGTGTCGGTGGAGAAGTACGGCATTCCCATACCGGCGCCGAAGATGACCACGCGGCCCTTCTCCAAGTGGCGGATGGCGCGCAGCGGAATGTAGGGCTCGGCCACCTGTCCCATGGTGATGGCCGTCTGCACACGGGAGTCGATGCCCTCCTTCTCCAGGAAGTCCTGGAGGGCGAGGCAGTTCATGACGGTGCCGAGCATGCCCATGTAGTCGGACCGGGCCCGGTCCATCCCGCGCTGCTGCAGTTCCGCGCCCCGGAAGAAGTTGCCGCCGCCGATGACAACCGCGATCTGCGCGCCTCCGCGCACCACGGCGGCGATCTCACGCGCGATGGCGTGCACCACGTCGGGGTCGACACCCAGTCCCCCACCACCGGCGAAGGCTTCGCCGGAGAGCTTCAGCAGAAAGCGGCCGGCGCCCTTGCCGTGCTCGCTCAGGTCGGTGGAATTATCGGCCTCGGCCATGGTCATGGGTTTCTCCTCGTGATGCGCATACCAAGAAGGCCACTGCCGCCGGGGATGGTTCGCAACCCGTGCACGGCAATGGCCTCCTCGTCAGATCAGCTGTCGGCGGCGGTACGGGGCACCGTACGTCGCCGACCGCCCACAGCCCTTCCCGGGCACTGCCGGGAAGGGCTTGAGTCGATCGTGGTCCGGACTCAGATGCCGACCTTGATGCGCGCGAAACGCTTCAGGCTGACACCGGCCTCGTCTAGGACCTTCTTGACGGACTTCTTGTTGTCCTTCGCGAACGGCTGGTCGAGGAGGGTGACCTCCTTGAAGAAGCCGTTCACCCGACCCTCGATGATCTTCGGCAGGGCGGCCTCGGGCTTGCCCTCGTTGCGCGAGGTCTCCTCGGCGACGCGACGCTCCGTCTCCACGACCTCGGCCGGAACGTCCTCGCGGGTGAGGTACTTCGGCGCGAACGCGGCGATGTGCTGCGCGACGTCCTTGGCGACCTCGGCGTTCTCCTTGTCCAGCTCGACGAGTACGCCGATCTGGGGCGGGAGGTCGGGCATCGTGCGGTGCATGTACGCCGCGACGTAGCCACCGGAGAACTGGGCGAAGCGGTCCAGGACGATCTTCTCGCCGAGGTTGGCGTTCGCCTCGTCCACGTACGCCTGGACGGTCTTACCGGGCTCGATCTCGGAGGCGAGCAGCGCCTCCAGGTCGGCGGGCGACGTCTTGGCGACGTGCTCGGCGAGCGTGTTGGCGACGGCCTGGAACTTCTCGCCCTTGGCGACGAAGTCGGTCTCGCACTTGAGCTCGACCAGAACGCCGGAGGTGTGGTCGTCGGCGATGAGGGAGACGACGGCGCCGTTCTCGGCGGAGCGGCCCTCGCGCTTGGCGACGCCCTTCTGGCCCTTGACGCGGAGCAGCTCGACGGCCTTGTCCACGCTGCCGTCGGCCTCGTCCAGCGCCTTCTTGCAGTCCATCATGCCGGCGCCGGTGAGCTCACGGAGCTTCTTGACGTCGGCGGCGGTGTAGTTCGCCATGATTCAGTGAATCTTTCTCGAAGTCTGGAAGATCGCGGATCAGCGGTGTTCTCGCCTGCGCCGCAGGTTCTCTGCGGGTGGGCAGCTGCGAAGATCCACGAGAATCTACGGGTGGACGGCGGGGGCCGTGGCCCCCGCCGTCACTACCGAAGCGGTGCGGGTCAGGCCTGCTCGGCTTCCGCGGCAGGAGCCTCGGCAGCGGCAGGAGCCTCAGCCTCAGCGGCGGCCGGAGCCTCGGCGGACTCGGCGTCGGCGACCTTCTCGGTCTCGGCGGAGGTCTGCACCTCGGTCTCGGCGGCGGCCTCGTCCTTCTTGTCGCCTCCGAGCAGGTCACGCTCCCACTCGGCCAGCGGCTCGCCGGCGGCCTTCTCGCCCGGCTTCGAGTCACCGGTCGCGGCGCCGGAACGGGCGATGAGGCCCTCGGCGACACCGTCGGCGATCACGCGGGTGAGCAGGGTGACGGAGCGGATCGCGTCGTCGTTGCCCGGGATCTTGTAGTCGACCTCGTCGGGGTCGCAGTTGGTGTCGAGGATCGCGACGACCGGGATGTTGAGCTTCCGCGCCTCGCCGACGGCGATGTGCTCCTTCTTAGTGTCCACGATCCAGACGGCGCTGGGCACCTTCTGCATCTCGCGGATACCGCCGAGGGTCTTCTCCAGCTTGGCCTTCTCGCGGGAGAGGACCAGGAGCTCCTTCTTGGTGAGGCCGGAGGCGGCCACGTCCTCGAAGTCGATCTGCTCGAGCTCCTTCAGGCGCTGCAGGCGCTTGTAGACGGTCGAGAAGTTGGTGAGCATGCCGCCGAGCCAACGCTGGTTGACGTACGGCATGCCGACGCGGGTGGCCTGCTCCGCGATGGCCTCCTGCGCCTGCTTCTTCGTACCCACGAACATGACCGTGCCGCCGTGGGCGACGGTCTCCTTGACGAACTCGTAGGCGCGGTCGATGTACGACAGCGACTGGAGCAGGTCGATGATGTAGATGCCGTTGCGCTCCGTGAAGATGAAACGCTTCATCTTCGGGTTCCAACGACGGGTCTGGTGACCGAAGTGGACGCCGCTCTCCAGCAGCTCCCGCATCGTGACGACGGCCATGGCCGTATCTCCTTGTTTTCCCGGTTGCGGACGCCGGACGGCGCCCGCTCCTGACGCCCCTGACGCGCCGTTCCACTAAGGACCGAGAAGCGCGGACACCTACGAACGTGCCGGTGTCGGGGCGTGCGAAGTCGATCCGGTGACCCGGATCGCCACCAGAAGTGTACGGGACAGCGAAGCGACCGGGTGACGGTGTTATCCACAACAGGACAGTTATCCACAGATCCGGACCAAGATCCCCGAAGCCCCCTCGACTACGTCACCATGGCGACCGGGAACATCACTCTCCGTGAGGATTCATCCCGAGAACGTGACCGATGTCGACTCTCGCGGTGGAGCACCGCCCGAGAACGGGGGAAGAGAAGTATGTCCGGTACAGACGAACGCGGAAGGCTCAACGGCCGCTGGGGATGGAGCGCACTCGCGGTGACAGCCGCTTCGGCGGTTCTTGTGACGACGCTACTGCCATGGGCTGTGGGCAGGGCCGCGGACTTCCTGGGGCGCACCTCACTCCGTGCCTCCCCTGGATGGGCGGAACCTGTTCCAGAGGCGTCCACAGCAGACCGCGACGTGTCCGGGCCTGACAGGCCGTCCCGGACCTCACGCACTCCTGCGCGCCCCGGTCCCCCCTCGGGAGCCAACCGGCGGGCGACAGCACAGCGCTTCCCTGTCCACGAGCCGTCTCCGGCAGAGCCTGCCGAAGCTCGCCGCGCGGCCTCGGGCCCGCGGGAGGCGCTCGTCCACCACGAGCGAGAAGGCCTGCCTGTCCAGCGCACTCCACTCACTCCGTCGCCCGCGCGGGCGACAGGCCGTGAGGGCGATGCCCCGCTACGCGAGGCGTCGACACGCACGCGACCGATGCCGCACACGTCACGCGACAGGCCGCGTTCCCGCGGGAGCGCAAGGCCGCAGGGAGCGAGGGGAGCCGCGTTCCGCTCCGCGACGCCGACAACACTCCAGGCCCAGGCACGCCGGAGTCACCCTCACCAAACGTCTGGGGGCCGCTGCGGCCAGGACCGTACTTCTCGACCGTCGCCCCAGCCGGGCGACGCCGCACGGCGCGGCGACCCGCGCCACCCTTCCCGCACCACAGGCAAGGGAGAAGGCCGCGGGGCAGGCTGGGCCGCCCGGCCACCGAGCGTCGAGCAGGCCGCCGCCCGCCCGGAGCGCCGGCCCGATGCCGAACGGGGCACCCGGCTGTCAGCACCACCCCGCACGTCCGGATCGGACGAGTCCCCGACTCCCGACGGTGCGTCTCCTGGTACCGCGTCGACACCGGCGCCGACCGGTTCGGCCCCCGGCAGGCCCTCTACGCCTGACGACGCGTCCCTCGACCCGGCAGCCCGGAGCTGGCCTGTGGGCAGCCACCCGCTGGTGCTGCGCGGCTGGGACCCTCCGCGTTCGCCGTACGGCCCCGGCCACCGCGGCGTGGATCTCGGTGCTCCGCCGGGCACACCGGTACGAGCGGCAGCGGCCGGCACGGTGGTCTACGTCGGTCAGGTCGCCGGCCGGGGCGTCGTCACCGTCGAACTGCTGCGATCGGGAACTCCGCCGCTGCGTACGACCTACGAGCCGGTGGCTCCTTCGGTCGCGAAGGGAACGGTGCTGGCGGCCGGGGAGCAAGTGGGCGTGATTGAGACCGGAGGCTTTCACTGCCCGGGTGGGTGTCTGCACTGGGGCCTGCTCAGGGGCGACGTCTACCTGAACCCGCTGTCGCTACTGCCCCCGGACATGTTGTCCGCCGGTCCGTCACGCCTGCTGCCCCTCACCGACGAGGCCGGCACGGCGCACGCCTGGGCGGCGTCCGGCCCCGACCACACGGGCGGGACGCCCGTCAATCCGGTGACGACGACCGGATCCGACTCTGACGGCCGACCGCGACCGCCCGCCGCACCTCAGACGCTGACGGACATGGGGCCGGAGAGCGCGGGGACCGCTCTGGCCGCGAGTGTTTCCTGGACGGCGCGTCTGTGGAACAGAACGAATCGCTGGCTGAGGCGCAGCACCGACGCGGTACCGCGACTGCTCAGGCGACTCGGCCGACCGCACCGCTCACGCCGTACTCGTGTCACCGCATCCGGGAAAGGGGTGTTCCGGCCGTCACGGACGCGGGGCGGCTTCACGATCTGCACACCTCCGCCGGCCGAGCACACGGTCCATGGAAGACGATGTGCGCAGAGCGGGGGCGACGCGGCCGACAAGCGCTTCAGCCGTGCACGCCTCGCAGCGCCATGGCTACCGCGGCGTCAGCGATCTGTGCCGGCTCCTCGGCCACGCCGAGTTCGATACGGCGCACAGCGGCGTCGACGACGCCCTGGAGCAGCATCGCCGCGAGGCGCGGCTGTCCGTGGCCCAGGTCGCTGAGCGCTTCCACCACCATGGCGACGAGCCCGCCGTGGGCGGCCCGGATCTTCTCCCGTGCGCCGGCGTCCAGTTCGCTCGCGGAGATGGCCGCCACGGCGCGGTGCCGCCGATCCCCCACGAGGTCGAGCTGCCTGCGCACGTACGCCTCGACCTTGTCCGTCGGTGTCTCGGCCCTGGCCATGGCGACCTCGACCTCGGCCGCCCAGACCGGGAAGTCGACCGCACAGAGTTCTTCCACGACCGCGGCGCGCGAACGGAAGTACTCGTAGACGGAGGACCTGGCCAGTCCGGTGCGTTCCGCGAGGGCGGGGAAGGTCAGGGCCTCCGTCCCGCCCTCGGACAGCAGGGATCGGGCGGCGTCCAAGAGGGCGCCACGTTGCATCGACCGGTGCTCGGCCACGGAGGCCGCTCGAATCCTGGGCACCCGACCACTTTACGGACGTGATTCCCACCCGCCCACCCGGTCCCGCGACGAAGCACGCGGTGCGGCCAAATCCCGGCAAAGCGCGTCGGCCGCCCCCGCCTGGTCCAGGCCCCGGCATCTGCCGCCACTCCGCGCCCCGATACGCGGCCGAGCAACCGCTCAGGACGACGGCGCGTCACACACCGAAGCCGGAGAGCTTCGCCCGTAACTGCAGAACCGATTTGGTGTGGATCTGGCTGACGCGACTCTCGGTGACACCGAGGACGTGGCCGATCTCCGCGAGGGTGAGCCCCTCGTAGTAGTAGAGCATCACGACGGTCTTCTCACGGTCCGGCAGGGTGTTGATGGCTCCGGCGAGGAGCCGCCGAAGCTCCCGCCCCTCCGCCACCTCGACCGGGTTGTCGGCAGCCGTGTCCTCCAGGGTGTCCATGAGGCTGAGGCGGTCGCCGCCCTCTCCGCCCACGCTCAGCAGTTCCTCCAGCGCCACGACGTTGGCAAGGGACAACTGACTGAAGACCGCGTGCAGTTCCTCGACCGCGATGCCCATCTCGTCCGCCACCTCGATCTCGGTGGGGGTGCGCCGTAGCTGGGCTTCCAACGTGGCGTAGGCGCGCTCGACGTTACGGGCCTTCTGACGCACGGAGCGGGGAATCCAGTCAAGGGCACGCAACTCGTCGATCATCGCGCCGCGGATGCGCGTGATGGCGTACGTCTCGAACTTGATGGAGCGTTCGATGTCGAATTTCTCGATCGCGTCGATCAGTCCGAAGACACCGGAGGAGACGAAGTCGGCCTGCTCCACGTTGGGAGGCAGGCCGACGCTCACTCGTCCCGCGACGTACTTGACCAGGGGCGAGTAGTGCAGGATCAACTGCTCGCGCAGGCGCCCGTCCCCCGTCGTCTTGTACATCCGCCACAGCTCGTCGACCGACTTGGGTGCGTGACGCCGCACGCTGTCGCCGTGAGCGGCGGGGGGAGCCGCCGCCCCGTCGGAGCCGGAGATCTGCTGGGGCATTCGTCGCCTTGTGCCGTTCTGCTGTGAACTGAGCCGGTCGTGCGCGGGCTGACGCCGCGGGCCTGAATTTCGTTGTGAGCGTAGCGTGACTGAACTGTCGCAGTGTGCGAATGCTAGGGGATCACACGTACGCAGATACGTTCCGCTCGCCCACCGGCACGGTGGCGACCAACACGCTGAGCGATGATCCCCGACACGCTTTCGCCGGGACCGGCAAGGCCGTTGATGCCCCACCGGCCCCTCGCATCACTGCCCTCACAAGGCGTCGGACGTCGAAAAACCGGGTTGTACGGCCTGGCGTGTCAACTGCCAGCCGTCGCCATGTCGTTCGACAAATCCGAGGGCCTGCAGTTCGTACAACCGCGCGACCGCGTCATCCGTGACGGTTGCCGCGCCCAGGGCGACGTCGGACGCGGTGACGGTTCCCCGTGCGGGCAGTACCGCGAGCACCCGTGCCGCTTCCGGTGCCAGCAGATCCCTGGGAACGACCGGCCCCCTGCGCTCCTCGCCCAGTTCACCGACCGCGCCCACCAACTCGATCACGTCGGCCGCGTCGGTGACCAGATGTGCCTCGGCGCGCAGCAGTTCGTGCACACCCGCCGACAGTCCGCTGGTGACCGGCCCGGGTACGCCCATCGTGTGCCGCCCCAAGCGCTGGGCGGCACGAGCGGTCACCAGCGAACCGCTGCGGTGCGCCGCCTCGACCACCACGGTTCCCCTCGTGAGGGCGGCGATCACCCGGTTGCGCACCACGAACCGGCTGGGTGTCGGATGCTCCCCGGGAGGCAACTCACTGACGATCAGGCCCTGTTGAACGATGCGTTTCATCAGCTGGGCATGGCCTGCCGGGTAGCAGCGATCGATGCCGCACGCGAGTACCGCGGCCGTGGCTCCACCGGCGCCGAGAGCACCTCGGTGCGCGGCACCGTCCACGCCGTACGCCCCGCCGGACACCACCACCCAGCCGCGTTCGGCCAGATCGGCGGCCAGCGTGCCCGCTACATGGGCCCCGTACTGCGTACAGGCTCTCGCGCCGACCATGGCCACGGATCGCAGTGCCCACATCCTGAGATCGACCGTTCCTCTCACCCACAGACCGAGAGGGCGGGCCGCGCCGAGATCGTCCAGCTGAGCGGGCCACTCGGTGTCGCCGGGGCAGACGAAGCGGGCGCCCACCCGGGCCGCCGCCTCCAGGTCCTGTTCGGGCCGGGCGCGGGCCGCCCGGGCGCGCAGGCCCTGCCACCGGGAGGCGGTGAAGCCCCGGGGCGGGTCCGTCCGGCCGGCCAGTCCTATGACGAGGCCCTTCGCCCCGCCGTCCCGCAGCAGGGCGGTGACCTTGGGGTCTCCCGGTTCGAAGACCCGGGTCAGCGCGGCGCGGGCCAAGCGCTCCTCCGCCACGGGCGAAGAGCCTGGGGCGCGGGCCCCGCTCATCGTCGGCCTCCTTCGGCCAGGGGAACGCCGCGAGACACTCCCGTGCGCAGTTGCAGGGCGGAGGCCATGTCCGTGGTGTCGGGCCGGTCGTGTCCGGCCAGATCCGCGACCGTCCAGGCCACACGGAGTACGCGGTCCAGTCCACGGGCGCTGAGCAGACCGCGCTCGAGATCGCGTTCCACCACGTCGAGCGCCCCGTGAACGGCGGGCCAGCGGGTGCGGAGCTCGTGCCCGGGCACCTCGCCGTTGCTGTGCCAGGGCGTCCCCTCGTAGCGTTTCAGCGCCCTCTCCCGCGCCTCCCGCACCCGGTCGGCGACCACCTTGGTCGATTCGCCGGGTGAGCCGGTTGCCCGCAGTTCGGCACGGCTCACAGGCTCCACCCGGACCTTGAGGTCGACCCTGTCCAGCAAGGGCCCCGACAGACGGGCCTGGTAGCGCCGCACCATCGCGGACGGGCAGTCGCACGCGTCAGCGACGAGACCGTACCGCCCGCAGGGACAGGGGTTGGCGGCGAGGAGCATCAGGAACTTGGCGGGCAGCCGCACCACTCCGGCAGCTCGGGCGATCACGACGTGCCCCGACTCCAGGGGCTGGCGCAGGGCGTCCAGCACCCGGGGGCCGAACTCCGGTGCCTCGTCCATGAACAGCACGCCGCGGTGTGCGAGCGATACCGCGCCGGGTCGCGGCAGCCCGTTCCCCCCGCCCACCAGGGACTGCATGGTCGCCGAGTGGTGCGGGGCGCAGTAGGGCGGGGACTCCAGCAAGGGCCGGCCCGGCGGCAGAATGCCCGCCACCGAGTGGACGGCGGTCACTTCCAGGGCCTGGGCACGGGTCAGCGGCGGCAGGATGCCCGGCAGGCGCTCCGCGAGCATCGTCTTCCCAGCGCCTGGCGGACCGTGCAGGAAGGCGTGGTGGCCGCCGGCCGCCGCCACTTCGAGTGCTGTCCTGGCCGCGTACTGGCCGACGACGTCGCCCAGGTCGGGCCGGTGAACGTCTTCGGCTCCGGGGACGACGCCGGTACCGAACCCGGCCCCGGGCACACACAGCCCGGCGAGCAGCGCATCCGCACGGCCGTCGACCTCGGGCGGCTCGTCCGGGACGGGTTCGCCCGTGAGGACGGCGATGAGCTGGCGCAGACTGCGCACGCCGAGTACCGACATGCCGGGCACCAAGGCGGCTTCGGCCGCCGCGCTCTCGGGTACGACCACGTGGTCGTACCCCGCGTCCGCCGCCGCGAGCACGCCCGGCAGGATGCCTCGTACAGGGCGGGCCCTGCCGTCGAGCCCGAGCTCGCCGATCATGACGAGGTCGGCCAGCACCTTCGGGTCGATCCGCTCGGCCGCGCCGAGGACCGCGCAGGCCACGGCCATGTCGAAGCCGCTGCCGCTCTTGGGCACGGAGGCGGGGCTGAGGCCGACCGTGAGCTTCTTCTGCGGCCATTCGGCGCCGGAGTTCACGACCGCCGCGCGGACCCGGTCGCGGCTTTCGATCAGGCTCTTGTCGGGCAGGCCCACCAAGGTGAACGCGGCTACCCCGGGTTCGAGATCCGCCTGGACCTCGACCACGACTCCGTCGACCCCCAGCAGGGTGACCGAGCAGGTGCGGGCGAAGCCCATTCAGATCACCCCCCGGGCGTGCGCGACGAGCGCCGGGCCGCCGCGCGGCACCGTCACACCGATCAGGTCGATGCGGACGCCGCCTGGAGGCGGTCCGCCGTTGCGGCTGAGCCACAGCTCGGCCAGCGCGCGCAACCGCTCGGCCTTGCGGGGCCGGACTGCGGCCATGGGGTGCTCGTAGCTGTCGTCCCTGCGCGTCTTGACCTCGCAGATGACCAGGGTGTCGCCGTCGAGGGCGACGATGTCGATCTCGCCGGCCCTTCCGCATCGCCAGTTACGGGCGACGACACGCAGCCCGGCCTTGATCAGCGTGCGTGTGGCGAGTTCCTCGCCGTACTTTCCGAGAGCTCCTCGGGTGTTCATGGACACCACCTCCGTCACCGAATGTGACGGAAGCACCCCGAAGAAGTGGATCATGGAGTGGAACTGTGGATTACTCGCCAGTAGGCAGGACGCGCCTCACTCGTCCGGGTGAGTTCTCGGCCTCCTCACCGACGGGGCGCGTGTGAACTCTGCGGGTGAGCCGCCGGGCGCGACCCCGGCACAGCCCCGGCGCCCCCTGCGGCTCGGCCCGGCATCCGTGAGGGCGGTCAGCGGCCCGCTCGCGCCGTGCGCCCTTCTCAGGTCCTTCAGCCGCCGGGCAGTTCGAGGTCGCTCTTGTTGAGCTCCTCGATGTTCACGTCCTTGAACGTGAGTACTCTGACCTGCTTGACGAACCTGGCCGGGCGGTACATGTCCCAGACCCACGCATCTGCCATCGTGACCTCGAAGAAGACCTCGCCCTGCACCGAGTGGACCTGCATCTCGTAGTCGTTCGTCAGGTAGAAACGCCGCTCGGTCTCGATCACGAATTTGAACAGGCCGACGACGTCGCGGTACTCCCGGTAGAGCTTCAGCTCCATCTCGGTCTCGTACTTCTCGAGGTCCTCGGCGCTCATGGCGGTTCCCCTTCAGCCGTGCGTCCCCCCATTGTGCGCCTGCCCGGGGAACCTCTAGACGATTTCCGTGTCGAGGATCTCCGGCTGCCCGGGAGGCCCCTCGTCGAGCAGCCTGCGCAGCAGCCCGGCGAGCCTGGTCGGATACACCGTCTCATGGGCCCTGCCGAGTTCTTCGCAGGTCCACCACCGCGCTCCCGCCACACTGCGCCGTTCCAGTTCCGTCAGCGCCGTGGCGGCGGTCCCGGTCTGCGCGGTACGGGCCAGGAAGTACCACTCGTCCTGCACCCAGCGGCGGCCGGCGAACGGGAACGAGCAGGTACGCCGCCACAGGAGAGGCCCCAGAACCACCTGTGTGATTCCCGTCTCCTCGGCCAGCTCCCGCAGTGCGGCCTCCCGCCGGGTCTCCCGGCCCTCCAGACCTCCTCCGGGCGTGAACCACCAGTCGTCCTCGCGATCGTCCGGTTCGTGCCCGTGCAGCAACAGAATCCGGTCCTCCGGGTCGAGGAGCACCACCCGGGCGACCCTGCGGGGAGGGGAGAGGCCCTCGTCGGTGATGACGGCCGGGGCGTGTACGTCCGGTGCCGAGTCCGTCGCCGCGCGCGACGTCGGACAGTCTGCGCCGCCCGCCGGTGCGCCGTCCTGCGCGGTGTACGGATCGCGGTCATCGTCAGGCACGGGCGGTGGCCCCCTCCGGTCGCCCGGCACGACGCACTGCGCGCCGCCGTGCGAGAGGTCCGTACGCCGCGCCGCCGAAGATCAGCACGACGCCGGCCACGATGGAGGCCACGATGGGCCGCAGCGGCCCGGGAGAGGAGATTCCGCCGGGCAGGGAAGCGAATCCGGACGCCTTCCGCAGCATGCCCTCCATAGGCCAGGCCACGGCGTCGACCCGCGCCTGCACCGCCGAACGGGGCACAGAACCGCGTGCGACGTCCTGGAGGTGCGCGGTGGAGTCCAGGGAACCGGCGCGTTCGTCGCCCAGCAGGAAAAGGCGTCCGGCGGGCACTGTCGTCCTGGGTACGGCGGTGCCCTGCCCCGCGGCATCGGTCGGGAGGTAGGGCTCGTCGATCTGCTTGCCGTTCACGGTCAGGTGCCTGTCCGTGCAGCAGGCCACGGTGTCGCCGCCGACGGCCACGACGCGCTTCACCAGGGGGTCGCTCCCCCATGCCTTGTCCGTGAACACCACGACGTCGCCCCGTCGCACCTCGTCCCCCGATATGCGCTGGCCCAGGACTCGGTCCCCGGGGTCGATGGTGGGCGTCATGGAGGGCGTCGGCACCGTGTACGGGCGGTACTCCCACGCGCCCCAGGCGAAGCCTCCGAGGAAGAGGACGCAGCCGAGGGCCACGGCCGCACCGGACAGGAGGTGTCCGATGCGGCCGCGGCCCTCGGCCGTACGGTGTGGTGCGCTCATGTCAGTGGTCCCCAGGTCGGACGGAGCGACCACGTGGCCCGGGACGTCGCGGGTACGAGGCGAGGTCACGGCCGGGGATCGCCGATCTGGGAGCGCACCCTACCCGTCGGTACGCGCGGCAGTAACCCTTCGCCTGCGCCACAGTACGAGCGGTACGGCGCCGGCCAGGCCGAGCGCGGCAGGCCCCGACATGCTCGCGGCGGCGTCGACGCCGGACTGGTGGAAGGTGTCGGGCACCGGCAGCGTGGACCAGCGCTGCGGCGGCCAGGCCACGACGAAGGCACGGCCGATGACGTTGTCCACGGGGACGAAGCCGCCGTTGCGGTCGTTCGGGTGGTAGCGGGAGTCGGCGGACGCCTGCCGGTGGTCACCCATGACCCAAAGTTTGCCTTCCGGCACCTTCACCTTGAACTGGCCGCCCGTCTCGTCGACGGAGCAGGGGGTGTTCCCGGGGAAGACGTACGGCTCGTCGAGCGGCTTGCCGTTGACACGGAGAGGCCCGTCACCCTTGCACTCGACCGTGTCCCCCCCGACGCCGATGACCCTCTTGATGAGGTCCTTCTCGTCCGCGGAGGGCATGAGGCCGATGAAGCTCAGCCCCTTCTGCACCACGTTGGCCTTGGGTGTCGGCTCGGCGGCCAGCCACCCGCTCGGGTCCTTGAAGACGACGACCTCGCCACGATCGGGCTCCGAGCCGAACCACGGGGTGAGCTTGTCCACCAGGACCCGGTCGCTCACCTTGAGGGTGTTCTCCATCGAACCCGAGGGGATCGAGAACGCCTGGACCAGGAAGGTCTTGATGACCAGCGCGAGAGCCAGAGCGATGACGACCAGCAGCGGGAGTTCCTTCCAGAACGGCCGCGGTTTCCTGGGCTTGGTGCTTCGTCCGTGCCCCGTGGGGGCCGAGGTGTCGCTGTCGGGATCCGCAGCGTCGAGCCCCGTCTCCGCGCCGCTGCGATCGCCTCCGCGCCTCACGCCGTCCTCCGGCTCCTCAGGTCCCTCGTGTCCGGACCGAGCGCCCACCGCCACGTCCCCCACATCAACTCCTCACTTCGTGTCGCCGCCTGCATCGTGCGTGGTGCAGGCCCACCACTCCCATAACGAGCGGGAGTTCCGCAGGGATCGGGAGTACAGCTGTCGCCTTCGGCTTCTGAGGAGCCACCTTATGCGAGCCGTCGGGCGCCGACGCCGCCCCGACGGGCGCGTCGGCGACGTGCGCGTACGCCGCGCGCTGCCCCAGCGTCGCCCAGTGCCCGAGCGGCCAGGCGATGACGACGGCCCGTCCCACCACGGAGTCCTCGGACACGGTGCCACGGAATCGCGGGTCCTGGTGAAAGCGGGAGTCGCCGGAATCGGCGCGGTGGTCCCCCATGACGAACAGCCGCCCCGCGGGCACCCGTACCTCGAAGGGGACGGCCGAGGGCTTGTTCCCGGGGTGAACGTAGGGCTCGTCCACCGGGGTGCCGTTGACGGCGACGCGGCCCCGGGAGTCGCAGCACGCGACGTGGTCGCCGCCGACGGCGACGACCCGTTTGATCAGATCGTGCTCGTTGTCGGACGGGAGCAGCCCGATGGCCGTCAACCCCTTCTTGACGGCGTGCAGGGCCGCCGCGTCGGGCTTGTGGGGCGGCCCGTCCGCGCCGAGCCAGCCCCCGGGGTCCTTGAAGACGACGACGTCGCCACGGTGCGGCCGGGACCCGAACCAGGGAGTGAGTTTGTCCACCACCACCCTGTCCCCGACCCGGATCGTCTGCTCCATCGAGCCTGACGGGATGACGAACGCCTGCACCAGGAAGGTCTTCACCACGAGGGCGATGAGCACCGCCACGCCCAGGAGCAGGGGTATCTCCCGCAGCGCGGTACGTCGTCTGCGGCGCCGGACCCGCTGCGCCAGCCGACGCAGTTCCGCCCTGCCGGGCCGCGGCACGGGGGACGAGGGCTCGGGCCCCGGCGGGGACTCCCGCGGGACGCTGGTTCCGTGCTTGCCCCGCCTACCCATGCCCGTGGCCGGGGGCCGGGACGTCTTCGTACGTACGGTCGCGCCCGAGCCCTCCCCACCGGCTCAGTGGCCAGACGACGGTCTCCGCGCGGCCGATCACCGAGGAGAGGGGCACCATCCCGCCTCCCGGCGAACCCAGGTGGTCGCGGGAGTCGCGGGAGTCGCTGCGGTGATCGCCCAGCAGGAAGAGACGGCCGCTCGGGACCACGAGGTCGAACGGAACCTCGGAGGCCACGTCCCCCGGGTGAAGAAACGGTTCACTGACGGGACGCCCGTTGATCCTGAGCCTGCCGTCCTTGCCGCAGCACACCACCCGATCGCCCCCGATCCCCACGACGCGCTTGATGTAGTCGCCGTCGCCGAAGTAGCCGGCACCGTCGAACACCACGACGTCGCCACGGCGCGGCGTGCCACCGAAACGGTACGCCACCTTGTTGACGACTACACGGTCTCCGACATGAAGAGCCGGCTCCATCGACGTACTGGGGATCTCGAAGGGCTGGGCGACGGAACGGTTGACCGCCAGCAGAGCGAGGACGACGAGAAGCACTGTCAGCGTGTAGCCGCCACCGGGCAGCCAGGACAGACGAGAGCGCGGCCGTTCCTCCGCCTCCCCGGCCCCGGGATCAGTACCCGGGCCGGGTGCGGAGGAGCGGTCGCGCTCCGTGTGTTGTGCTTCGGTGTCCATCGAGGCCAGATGGTATCCGCCCCGTCTGTGGACCCCTCCGGACGATGGCCCGGAAGTGGCCCCGTGGCATATGCCACGGGGCCGACGCGATCACCTGTCGCGCTTCTCCTTGATCTTCGCGGCCTTGCCGCGCAGGTCGCGCAGGTAGTAGAGCTTGGCGCGACGCACGTCACCGCGGGTCACCAGCTCGATCTTCTCGACGATCGGGGTGTGCACGGGGAAGGTGCGCTCCACGCCGACGGAGAAGGAGACCTTGCGGACCGTGAAGGTCTCACGGACGCCGGAGCCCTGCCGGCGGATGACAACGCCCTTGAACTGCTGCACACGGGAGCGGTTGCCCTCGATCACGCGCACGTGGACGTTGACGGTGTCGCCCGGGCGGAACGCCGGGAGGTCGCTGCGCAGCGACGCGGCGTCGACGGAGTCGAGCAGGTTGGACATGTGTGTCTGCTTCCTCGCTGATGCCACAGGTCATCAGCGGAACATGGTGATGAGTGAAGGGGTGCTGTTCTCGTCGGGCGGACGTCGTTCCCCCTGTGGCAGGGGCGCACGCCGGACGGACGGCAGCGGCCTATTCTTCCACGTCGGAGGCGCTGGGCCCAAATCGCCCGTCGGGGCCGGGCTGCCAGCCGAGGATGGAGAGCATCTCCCGGTCCTTCTTGTCGAACGCCGCGGGATCACAGCGCGCGATGAGGTCCGGACGGTGCGCGACGGTGCGGCGCAGCGCCTCGTCACGCCGCCACCGGGCGATCTTGACGTGATGGCCGCTGAGCAGGACGTCGGGGATCTCCCGCCCGCGCCAGGCGGGCGGTTTGGTGTAGACGGGGCCCTCCAGCAGGTCGGCCATGGCTCCCGGTGCGAAGGAGTCGTCGCGGTGCGACTCGGCGTTGCCGAGCACGCCGGGGAGCAGCCGGGCGACCGCCTCGGTGATGACGAGTACGGCGGCCTCACCGCCGGCGAGGACGTAGTCGCCGATGGAGACCTCGTGGACCGGGAGGCGCGTCGCGTACTCCTCGGTGACCCGGCGATCGATGCCTTCGTAGCGTGCGGGTGTGAAGATCAGCCAGGGGCGCTCGCTGAGCTCCACGGCGAGCTGCTGGGTGAAGGGCCGCCCGCTCGGCGTCGGGACCACCAGGACGGGCTCGCGGGCCCCGGCCTCGTAACCGTCGGCGAGCACGGTGTCGAGGGCCTCGCCCCAGGGCTCGGTCTTCATGACCATGCCGGGCCCACCGCCGTAGGGGGTGTCGTCGACGGTGTTGTGGCGGTCGTACGTCCAGGCACGCAGGTCGTGGACGTGTACGTCGAGTTGTCCCCGGGCCCTGGCTTTGCCGACAAGGGAGACGTTCAGCGGTTCGAGGTATTCGGGGAAGATCGTGACCGCGTCGACCCGCAGGCCGCGCCCCGTCATCGCCCGTCCTCCGGTGCTCCGTGCGGGTCCCGCGCGGCGGCACCGTCCGCCCCGGGGGACGTCGCGGCGTCCTCGCCCGACGGGGCGGCCGAAGTGGCCGGAGCGGCGTCACGGGCGGAGGCGATCTCCGCCTCGTCGGGGTCGATCAGGCCGGGCGGCGGGGTGATGACGGCCCGCTGCTCCTCCAGGTCGATCTCGCTCACGATCTCCTCCACGAACGGAATCATGATCTCCGTGCCGTCGGGGCGTTCGACGATGAACAGGTCCTGGGAGGGCAGGTGCGAGATCTCGGTGATCCGGCCGATCTCCGTACCGTCCTCGGTGACCACATCCAGGTCCATGAGCTGATGGTCGTAGTACTCGTCGGGGTCCTCGGGAAGTTCCTCCGGATCGACCTCGGCGATGAGGAGGGTGTTGCGCAACGCCTCGGCTCCGGTCCGGTCCTTGACACCCTCGAAGCGCAGCAGGAGCCGGCCACTGTGCACCCGGCCCGTCGCGATGGTCAGGGGACCGGCTGAGGCCGGATCGGTGGCCAGGACGGCGCCGGGGCCGAGCCTCAGCTCCGGCTCGTCGGTCCGCACCTCGACGGTGACCTCGCCCTTGATGCCGTGGGCGCGGCCGATCCGCGCGACTACCAGCTGCACTGTGCCTGTTCTCCAGTCCTGCGTCTCGTACGTTCCGGGGACCCGGGTCACGCCGTGTCGGGCGTCGGCCCGGTGACGGGGCCCGGCCCGGGGCCCCGTGGCTCGTGGGACCCGGGCCGGGCACGGCCGCGGGGACGACTGCGGGCCGGGGCGGGCCCGAGAGCCCGCCCCGGCCCGAGCCGGTGCTGTGATTCGTTCAGCGAACCTGATCCACGTCGACGAGGTCGACGCGGATACCGCGGCCACCGATGGCGCCCACGACGGTACGCAGAGCGCGCGCGGTGCGGCCGTTACGACCGATCACCTTGCCGAGGTCGTCGGGGTGGACCCGGACCTCCAGCACACGCCCGCGGCGCAGGGTGCGCTCGGCAACCTGCACATCGTCGGGGTTGTCGACGATGCCCTTCACGAGGTGTTCGAGAGCCTCGTCGAGCATGCTCAGGCCTCGGTCGACTCGGACGAGTCGGCCTCGTCCTTCTTGTCGGCCTTCTTCGCCTTCGGGGTGATGGCCTCACCCTGCGACTCGTCGCCGGCCTTCTTGGAGGCGGCCTCGAAGAGACCACTGTGGTCGGCCTTCGGCTCCGGCTGGAGCAGCGGCGCCGGAGCGGGCTCGCCCTTGTACTTCTGCCAGTCGCCGGTCTTCTTCAGGATCGCGAGCACGGGCTCGGTCGGCTGCGCGCCGACACCCAGCCAGTAGGCGACGCGGTCGGCGTCGACCTCGATGCGCGACGGGTTCTGCACCGGGTGGTACAGGCCGATCTCCTCGATGGCCCGGCCGTCACGGCGGGTACGGGAGTCGGCGACGACGATGCGGTAGTGAGGCGCGCGGATCTTGCCCAGACGCTTCAGCTTGATCTTGACTGCCACGGAAGTGGTGTCTCCTGGTCTTGACGTGGTGGGGCACCAAGTGATGCCGCGTGGGGTTGCGGAATCCAAGGGGCCCGCGGGACGCGTCAGCCGGAGGAGAGAGGGGTCCTGTGCGGCTGTCGAGTACAGCTGTCCATTCTGCCACAGGTGGCGACGCTCCCGAACCCGTGGGTCGACGTCCGTTTGCGCGCACGGGCGCGCCCCGTCGGCTCGGGCACGCGACGCTACGTCGCGGGCGAAGGATCGCGCTCGCCCCTCGCTCCCCTGCCTGGCTCCCCCAGGGGCCGACGCAGGTGGGGGCGGGCCGGGAGACGGGGCGTGCCACACCCCCGACGGCGTGGGACGCCCGGGGAAGGAGCACCGGGCGCCCCACGCCGTCGGGGGGGGGGCGCGCACCGTCAAGGATCTCTGTGGCCTCGCCCCTGCCGGACCACGCCGCGCACGAGCAGACGGACGGAGGGCGAACGGACGGGTGGTCGCGAGATGTTCAGGTCATCGCCGGCACCGCTGCCTCCGGAATCCGGAACGGCTTGCCGCAGCCGCCGCACATGATCGGCGCCTGTGCGAGGACGGACGGGACGACCCGGACGTTGCGACCGCAGTCGCACACCGCCTTGACCCGGACTCCTCCGCCGGAGGAGCCGTGCCGGGCGGCGGGCCCGCGGAAGCTGCGTACCGAATCGGTGGACGTCGCCGCGGAGTGCGCTTTGAGGGCGCGCTGCAGGCGCTCGGTCGTGGACCGATAGCGTCTCTTCGCCTCCGGGTTGAGCGTGACCAGTGAGAAGCCACTGCTCGGGTGTGGCTCCTCGGGATGGTCCAGACCCAGTTCCTCGGCGATCGTCAGGAATCTGCGGTTGTGGTAGCGGCCGGCTCGCGAGGTGTCGCGGACACCTCGGGCGGCGGCAATGCCGTGGACTGCCTCATGGAGCAGTCGTTCGAAGGAGAGCGCGTGTCCGCAGGCGGACGACGACTCCCCGATCAGGGACTCGGGCGCGGCAAGATCGGGCAGCTCGGGGTGGTACCGCTGAATATCGGCCCACGCCTGCGCCAGCTCTGCGGCGAGAACAGGTGGTGTCGTGCTCACGTCGTGACAACGAGCCGGGATGTCGCCGTGTTCCTATTCCGGGGCATCCCAAATATTTTGCTCGTACCCGTCAGTTGCCCTTGATGCGTCCGGACGAGGGCGGGTGCGTCGATCTGCGGAGAAGGCTCACAGCTCCCACCAAGCCGGTACGTAGCGTCGCTACGTACCGCGCTGGTCACCGCCCCGTCCGCTGCCCCGTCCATGGCGCGGTACCCCGCGTCGCGGAGCCTGGGGCGCAGGGCGTGCAGGGCAGACCCCGCTGAAGGGGTGTGGGACGTCGCGCTGATTGTTGGGACGTTACTCCCGCCTGTGGCGGTTCCCGACATCACCCCCGTCGTTACTTCCGGATGTCGCGTGCGAGGCCCCGCCCCGTCCGGGTGCCCCGCTGGAGCACCTCAGCCGCAAGGCGCGATACGGACGTCCACACGTGGCTCGAATCGAACGGCTCCGCCCGAGCGCGCGGTACGGCCGCGGAAGCACGGGGGCGCACAGAGGTGGCACACCGGCACCGGACGACAAGCTCCCTGCCGCCCCTGGACGGCGCGGCGCGGGCGGAGTTATCTGGCATCCGGGGGAGAACGAGCACCAGCGCACGGGGCGGACATCCACGGGGGCGGACACCAGGGCACCATCCATCTCTCGGCCGATTGGGGCGTCGTCAATGACATCTACGCTCGTGCGGAAACACCGCCCTCGACGGGGCGACGTGCCTCCCCCGGAGGCACGGATGCGCGCGGCACGTGACTGGGCGGAGATCCAGGAACGGATGCTGGTACCGCTTTACGAGGCGGTGTACGACCGTGTGGAGGTGGGCCCTGGGGCCCGGCTTCTCGGGCTCGGCTGCGGATCGGGGCTGGCCCTCCTGCTGGCGGCGCGGCGCGGAGCCGAGGTCACCGGAGTGGACGGGGGCCCGCCGGAACACCTCACGCTGGCCCGGGAACGCCTTCTCGGTGAGCGAGCCCCCCGGGCGGTAGCGCCCGGCACCGTCGGCGCCGCGTCCTCCGGTCATCGGGCCTCTCCCCCGGTGGCGCGTTCGACGCCGGGGGTGCCGGAATGCGCCCCGTTCCTCGCCGGGGAGTCTCCGCGTCTGTTCGAAGGGGGCCTGGAGGACGTCGTGGAGGCCTCCACGCCCCCGTACACCGTGGTGACCGCGTTTCAGCCCGCAGGCGCCACCGCGGGTGACTACGAGGAGCTGACCGGCCTGCTGGACTCCGCCGTGCCGCTGACAGCGCGCGACGGCAGCGTCGTACTGGCCGGCTGGGGGCCACCGGAGCGCTGCGCCGCCTCAGCCGTGTTGCGCGTCGCCACCCGTCTGACGGAGGCCGACGCCTCGCTGTCCTTCGGGCCGGGGGAACTGGGCGCGGGCCACGGGTGGCGCCCGGAACGCCGCGACGACCTGGAGGCCGTGGCGGTTCGCGTCGGTCTGCGGCTCGAGGGATCGGGGCGGGTGGCCTGCCCGTTCGGCTACGCGGACGGCGACAGCGCCGTGCGCGGACTGCTCTCCACGGGGCTTTTCGACGCCGCCGTCGAGGCGACGGACCCCGGACAGGTCCGCAAGGAACTCAGGGAGGCGCTGCACCCGTACACGCGCCCCGACGGAACCGTGTGGATGCCCAACGTGTTCCGCTATGTGATCGCCACGAGGCCCTGAGCCGGGCGCCGGTGCGCGGACACTCTGCCTCGCGCACTCCGTTTCCCCTGCGCCGTCTGCCGTCGGGACGCGGCGGACGGAGGGGGTGTCACTACGACGTATCACCTTGCCGGCTCACCTGATCGGCGTAGTGAATTCTCCGCCGGGTGACGCTCGGGCGTACTCACCCTTCGTGCTCACCGGCAGTGATTCCCGTCGCGGCATGACCTCGTGACGACTCGCGGCAGCGGCCACGTCCGAGGAACGGTGCCGTTCGTCGCCGTCGTGCTGTTCGATCCGCCCCGTCTCAGTCCGTCTTCGCCAGCCTGGGGATGCCGGCCGCCCGGTAGGCGTCCGCCTCGTCCAGCGTCTCGTTCTCCAGCAAGGCGTCCGCCAGGGCGTCCAGCTGAGGGCGGTGCTCCCGCAATTGCCGTACCGCGCTCTCGTAGCACTCGTCGACGATGCGGCGCATCTCCTCGTCGATCGCGTCGAGAGTCGTCGGAGCGGCGGAGAGGCCGTAGGGCTGCTGGGCATCGCCCGGAAGGGCCGACAGGCGGCCGACCCGTTCGCTCATGCCCCAGCGGCCGACCATGCCACGGGCGAGGTTGGTGACCTGCTCCAGGTCGTTCTCCGCCCCCGTGGTGATCACCCCGAACACCACGTGCTCGGCGGCCATGCCGCCCAGCGCTCCGATGATGCGGCCCCGGAGGTAGTCCTCCGTGTAGGCGTACTTGTCGGCGTCCGGCGTGGAGAGGGTGACTCCGAGAGCGCGGCCGCGCGGCACGATGGTGATCTTCCGGACCGGGTCCGCGCCCGGCTGGAGCATACCGAGCAGGGCGTGACCGCTCTCGTGGTAAGCGGTTCTTCTGCGCTCCTCGCCGGGCATCACCAGGGCACGCTCGGCACCCAGCTGGACCTTTTCGAGCGCTCCCGACAGGTCGGAGGCCGTCACCTGCTTCTGCCGGCGCTTGACGGCCAGCAGAGCCGCCTCGTTGGCGAGGTTGGCGAGGTCGGCGCCCGTCATGCCGGGCGTCGTTCTCGCGACCTGGGCCAGGTCGACGTCGGACGCCAGCGGAATACCACGGGTGTGAATCCGCAGGATGGCCTCGCGCCCGTCCCGGTCCGGAGGACTGACGGTGACCGTCCGGTCGAACCGTCCTGGCCGGGTCAGGGCCGGGTCGAGGACATCGGCCCGGTTGGTCGCGGCGATGACCACCACGCCCTCGGCGCCGGAGAAGCCGTCCATCTCCGTGAGGATCTGGTTGAGCGTCTGCTCACGCTCGTCGTGGCCGCCCATACCCGAGCCGCCGCCCCGTGCGCGCCCGATGGTGTCGATCTCGTCGATGAAGATGATGGACGGGGCGACCTTCCTCGCCTCGGCGAACAGTTCGCGCACCCGGCTCGCGCCCACGCCCACGATCATCTCGATGAACTCGGACGCCGAAGCGGAGAAGAAGGGCACATCAGCCTCACCGGCGACGGCCCGAGCCAGGAGCGTCTTGCCTGTGCCGGGCGGCCCCGTCAGCAGGACACCCCGCGGCATCTTGGCGCCCATCTCGCGGTAGGAGTCCGGGTGCTTCAAGAAGTCGACGACGTCGTTGAGCTCCCCTTCCACCTCGTCGATCCCCGCGACGTCCGCGAAGGTGGTGCGCTTGCGCCCCTCCATCTCGATGGGTTTGGGCGGTGTCTTCCGGCCGAGCATCCCGCCCGCTCCGCCGAGACCGGAACTCACACGGCGTGCGATGAACAACCACAGGACGATGATCAGGATCATCGGCGCGAGTGAGATCAGCAGGTTGGTGAGCAGGCTGCGTTCCTGGACGACCGGCTGAGCGGTGACCGTGACCTTGTGCTTCTCCAGGTCAGCCCACAGCTTGTCGTCGGCGAAGGCCGGGCGCTGGGTGGTGAACTTCTTGTAGTCGCCGTCCCCGTCGCTGTCCTTCGGACGTGGCCGCCCCTTCTTCAGCTCTCCCTGGATCGCGTCGCCCTTGGAGTAGATCTTCGAGACGTTGTCGTCCGCGACCTGCTTGCTGAACTCCGTGTACGAGACGGTCGTGTCGTCGTCCCGGTTGACCAGGGAGAGCACGAGGTTCGTCAGGAGGTACACGATCAGTGCCGCGATGATGATGCGTAGCCAGGGCGGCTTTCTCTTGGGAGGCGGGGGCGGCGGCGCCCCTTCCGAACGCCACGGCTGGTCCGTCCGGTCGCGCGGGGGGACGGGATTACTCACGCGTGCTCCTTCGCCACCGGCACGAACCTTCCATCACTGTCCTGAATCGGACATTAATGGAGGTAACGCCGAGCAGCTTCCTGGCCGCCGCCGGACAGGGGGCGGGCACCACGCTTGGCGCCCCGTGGCATATGCGACGGGGCGTGGCCTGCTTGGGAGGCTGATGCGAGAGCTGTGGCGCCGAACCGTAGACGCCGCGGACGCGGTTCAGACGCCCTTCATGTCTTCCATCCAGCGCATCGCTGCCCCATGGCATATGCGACGGGGCGTACACCTCCTGCACAGGGGCCATTGCGCGGAGAACGGAGCGCGCCTAGCACCCCTCAGACCCTCACGGACAGCGGCCGGCGTCACGCCGGCCGCGCCCCGTGGCATATGCGACGACAACAACAGACCCTCAGCCAATGGCCGACAGCCGACTGCCCCAGTCCACCACTGTCGTATACAGCGCAGGGAGGGCATTGGTAAGGGGCACTCTCGATGGGGAGAGCGCCCCTTACAACAGAGGTGCGACGGCCGATTGGCGGTTGTTCGCGGAGGAGAGAGAACACACACCGTGGCCAGCCCCTAGCCACGGTGGCCCCTGATCTCCCCGGCTCAGGACCGGGCCGCCCCGGCCAACCGGGAACCGGGCGGTCAGCCCATGAACTTCTTGAACTCCTCGGGAAGCTCGAAGTCCTTCCCCGGCTGTCCACCGGGAAGTCCGAAGGCGTCGTCCTGACCGCCCGCTCCGCCCTGGGCGCGGCGGGCGGCGGCAGCCTGCTCCTCGGCCTTGCGCTTCATGGGGTTCCCGCTCTTGCGCTTGCCCTTGGCCTGCTTCTGCTGCTTCTTCTGCCGACCCGGGCCCCCACCCATGCCCGGCATGCCCGGCATCCCGGGCATACCGCCGCCCTGGGCCATGCGGGACATCATCTTGCGGGCGTCGAAGAAGCGCTCCACCAGATTCTTCACGGCGCTGACCTCGACGCCGGACCCCTTGGCGATGCGGGCGCGGCGTGAGCCGTTGATGATCGTGGGGTCCTGGCGCTCCGCCGGAGTCATCGACTTGATGATCGCGGCAGTGCGGTCGACATCGCGTTCGTCGAGGTTGTTGATCTGGTCCTTGATCTGCCCCATGCCCGGCAGCATGCCGAGCAGCTTGGAGATCGAGCCCATCTTCCTGACCTGCTCCATCTGAGCCAGGAAGTCGTCCAGCGTGAACTCCTTCGGCCCCTTCTGGAGCTTGCGGGCCATCTCTTCGGCCTCTTGCTGGCTGAAGGTCCGCTCGGCCTGCTCGATCAGCGTGAGCATGTCGCCCATGTCGAGAATGCGGGACGCCATACGGTCCGGGTGGAACGCGTCGAAGTCGTCCAGCTTCTCGCCGTTGGAGGCGAACATGATCTGCTTGCCGGTCACGTGCGCGATCGACAGGGCCGCACCGCCACGCGCGTCGCCGTCGAGCTTCGAGAGGACGACGCCGTCGAAGCCGACACCGTCGCGGAACGCCTCGGCCGTGTTGACCGCGTCCTGACCGATCATGGCGTCGACGACGAAGAGGATCTCGTCGGGGTGCACGGCGTCGCGGATGTCCGCGGCCTGCTGCATGAGCTCCTGGTCGATACCGAGCCGCCCGGCGGTGTCGACGATCACGACGTCGTACTGCTTGGTCCGCGCGTGGTCGATGGAGTCCTTCGCCACCTGGACGGGGTTGCCCACACCGTTGCCCGGCTGCGGGGCGTAGATGCCCACCCCGGCACGCTCGGCTACGACCGAGAGCTGGTTGACGGCGTTCGGGCGCTGGAGGTCGCACGCGACCAGGAGGGGAGAGTGGCCCTGCCCCTGGAGCCACCGGCCCAGCTTGCCCGCGAGTGTCGTCTTACCGGCGCCCTGGAGACCCGCCAGCATGATGACGGTGGGCGGCTGCTTGGCGAACCGCAGTCGCCGCGTCTCGCCACCGAGGATGCCTACCAGTTCCTCGTTGACGATCTTGACGACCTGTTGCGCGGGGTTGAGGGCCTTGGAGACCTCTTCTCCGAGGGCGCGCTCCTTCACCTTCTTGATGAAGGCCCGCACGACCGGAAGCGCGACATCCGCCTCAAGGAGCGCGATGCGGATTTCTCGCGCGGTGGCGTCGATGTCCGCCTCGGACAGACGCCCCTTGCCGCGGAGGCTCTTGAAGGTCGCTGAGAGGCGATCGGAGAGGGTATCGAACACGGCGCTCGTCGGTCCTCGGGGTCGGGGGCAGAGTGGATCGTTGTCTAGGGTATCCGCCTCCGCCGGAACAAAGCCCTTGGCCGTCCGAACAAGGCGGTTGCAGGTGACGTGCGGGGCGTACGTGACGCACAGGTCGTGCGGGACGGCGTGCGGGACGTGGCTTAGGAGGCGTGGCGCGAGGGACGTACGGAGCCTACGCGCCCGCGGTAGTGCGAGACCCACGGCGGGTGTCTCCTGGCCAGAAGTGGCGGGCGGCTCCCGACCAGGATTGGGGAGCCGTAGGGCCAGGACACGGGGCTTGCCCCGCGGCATATTCAACGGAGCAGGCTCCACAACCCGGGAGACTCCTTCAACCCCGCCCCGTGGCATATGCCACGGGGCGGGGGCGGCGCAGAGCGCCCCAGAGCGAGGCACACCGAAGAGCGACCGGCCCCCGCGCCTCGGCCCGGCACCTCTTCCGAGTCCCGGGCAGCCGCTCAACTTGCCTCCCTCCACCCGCCCCCTCTGGCTGTTGCTTCTCCATCCGAACTGTCTATTGCCTCCCCATCCGGATCACCGGAGCGACTTCTCCAGTTCTTCGGCCAGAGACGCGGCCCCGGCCGGAGCCAGAGGGCCCCCATCGGAACCAGTCACGTAGAACGCGTCGACGACGTTGGCACCGAGAGTGCTGACGTGGGCGCTGCGCACCAGCGCCCCGGCAGTCTCCAGACCGCGTGCCAGACGGTGCAGCAGCCCGGGTGCGTCCTGGGCCCGTACCTCGATGACCGTGGCGTGCCGGGACGCGGCCGGGGCGACGCGTACACGGGGCGGGGGCGCCGCCAGCCCACGCCGCCGGGGGTACGCCGCGTCGCGTTCCGCCAGCCGGGCGCGGATGTCCAGGTTCCCGTCGAGGGCACGGACGAGGTCGGCACGGAGCCGGGTTGCCTGGGGCAGCGAGCCGTACTCCGCGGCCACGCGCCAGTTGAGTACCAGGATGTTTCCAGAACCCTCGTCCTGGCCTACGGCAGACGGACCGGTCGGGCCCGTTGCCTCCTGCTTGTCCCCGAGGCGGCCGCCCGGCTGACCGGCGCCGACCCGGGTCTCGCCGGTTTCCTCCCCGCCGTTGTCCGCCCCGTCGTCGTTCGCCGCCCCGCCCGTCTGAGCACCGTCGGAGCTGACACCGTCGGGAAGCACGGTGCTGCGGAACTCGGCGGTGCGCACGGTGAGACGGTGCAGGGCGAGCACGCCGGCGACGGCGGCGAGGACGCCGCGCTGGTACGGGACGGCGACGAGCAGTTCGACACCCAGCGGTTCCCCGGCCCCGTCCTCGGCCACGTCCGCGTCGGTCTCCGCAGGCTCCGCTTGCGCCCCTCCCCTCGTGGCGTCCGGTACCGTCCTGCTCTCCGGGCGGGCGTGGAGGGTGAGAACCGGGCCGGCGGTGCGGAAGGCCTCGACCGCGAGGCGTTCCTGTTCTGCGGTGAGGGCTGCGGCCGGTTCGGAATCCGCGGGAGCCTCGCCGGAGAGCAGTGACGCCACACGCCCGGCCAGGTCGTCGACGAGCGAGGCGCGCCAGGCGGACCACGCGGCCGGCCCCGTGGCGAGGGCGTCGGCCTCGGTGAGTGCGTGCAGGAGTTCCAGTGTCGGCAGGTCGCGCACGGCGTCGGCCACGGCGCGCACCGTCGCCGGGTCGTCCAGGTCACGCCGGGTGGCCGTCTCCACGAGGAGCAGGTGGTGGCGTACGACGGAGGCGAGGGTGGCGACGTCGGCGCGGTCGAAGCCGATCCGGGCGGCGACATCGCGCACGATGATCTCGCCGGCCACCGAATGGTCCCCCGGCCATCCCTTGCCGAGGTCGTGCAGCAGCGCGGCGACCAGCAGGAGGTCGGGGCGCGACACCCGGCGGGTCAGTGCCGCGGCGCGCACCGCGGTCTCGACAAGGTGACGATCGACGGTCCAGGTGTGCACCGCGTTGCGCTGCGGGCGGCAGCGGACGCGTTCCCAGTCGGGAAGGAGCCGGGTGACGAGACCTTCGGCTTCCAGCGCCTCCCAGACGTCGACGGTGGGACGGCCGGCGCCGAGAAGTGTCACGAGCTGGTCCCGGGCCTCGGCCGGCCAGGGAGTGGGCAGCGGGGCCGTGGCGGCCGCGAGACGGCGCACGGCGTGCAGCGAGAGGGGCAGTCCGGCTTGGGCGGCGGCCGCGGCGGCGCGCAGTGGCAGGACCGGGTCGCGATCGGGGCGGGCGGCGCGGGCGAGGACGGCCTCACCGTCCTGTTCGACGACTCCCTCGGCGAGCGGGTTGCGCTCCGGCGCGGGCTTGCCGCCGCTGAGCATGGCCCGGAGCCGGGGCCGCACGGAGCGCGCTTTCAGGACGCGGCTCACCTCGCGCCACGTGACGTCGCCGGCGTAGGCGACGGTGCGCGCCGACTCGTAGACCTGTCGCAGCAGGGTGTCGGCGTCGAGGAGGCCGAGGGCGGCGGCGACCTGATCCTGTTCCTGGAGGGCGAGGCGGTCGGTGGCCCGTCCCGTCGCGAGGTGCAGGGCGTCGCGGACGTCGAGGAGCCGGCGCCGGGCTTCGGTGAGTCCGGCACGCGGCGCGTCGGCGAGCCAGGACGCGGCGACGGCGCGCAGCGCGGTGACGTCGCGCAGGCCGCCACGCGCCTCCTTGAGGTCGGGTTCGAGCAGGAACTGCAGTTCGCCCTGGCGTTCGGCGCGTGCGGCGCACAGGTCGCGGAGTTCGGGCAGGCGTTTGGGCGCCTGGTTGCGCCAGTCGGCGAGGACGGTGGAGCGCAGGCCGGTGGTGAGCCCGAGGTCACCGGCGACGTGTCGGGCGTCGAGAAGCCCGAGGTGGACCTTGAGGTCGTCCCCGGCTGTCTTGCGCGCCTCGTCGAGGGTGCGCACGGAGTGGTCGAGGTCGAGTCCGAGGTCCCACACGGGGTACCAGATGCGGTCGGCCAGGGCCGCGACGGCTCCCGGGTCGGCGCGGCCGTCGTGGAGCAGGAGCAGGTCGAGATCGCTGCGCGGGGAGAGTTCACCGCGCCCGTAGCCGCCGACCGCGACGAGGGCGGCGCCCGGTACGTCGCGGGAGGCGGCGTCGAAGAGCCCGGTCAGCCAGTTGTCAGTGAGTTCGGACAGGGCGCGACGCCGTGCGGCGCCGGTGGTCGCCTCCTGTTGAAGGAGGCTCAGGCGTGCCGCGGCGTAGCCGCTGGGTCCCGGGTCGTCGGTGTCGGGGCGTGGGTCGAGGCTCGTCACCGGGCAGCTCCTGGGGCTGTCCCCTCGCACCGGGCGAGGAGTGTCGTCGTCCGCCACGGAGTTCTCGCGTCCGTGGGCGCCCCGCTCGTGCGGGGGTCTCTTCTAGGTGGTGTGGCGTCGTCCGTCGTGGCGATGGGGAGGGGGATGGCGGGGCGGGGCGTGCTCCGTCCGGGGCGCGCCCCGCCCGGCGGCCCCGTGTGCGCCGGCCGTCGGGTGGGCGCGGGCTCCGCGGCGGTCGCCGGACCCGTGGAGCGCCGTATGCGCCCCGTCCCCCGTCCCGGTGCGCCTGTGCGGCGTACGGGGCGGGGGACGGGGCGGCGCGAGCACGGGGTCAGAGGGCGTCCGGGCCGCGTTCCCCGGTCCTGACCCGCACCGCGGTGTCGACCGGCAGGCTCCAGACCTTGCCGTCACCGATCTTGCCGGTGCGGGCGGCCTTGATCACGACGTCGATCAGCTGTTCCGCGTCGTCGTCCTCGACCAGGACCTCGATCCGGATCTTCGGGACGAGGTCCACGGTGTACTCGGCGCCCCGGTAGACCTCCGTGTGGCCACGCTGGCGGCCGTAGCCGCTGGCCTCGGTGACGGTCAGCCCGTGGACGCCGAAGGCCTGAAGCGCCTCCTTGATCTCGTCGAGCCGGTGCGGCTTGACGACCGCGGTGATGAGCTTCATGCGTCCACCTTCTTGTTCGTCGCCGGACCCACCGCGGCGTCAGAGGTGGGAAGAGTGCTGCTACGGGGCAGGGAGCCGCCGCCGGCGCCGCTGTAGTCGTACGCGGTCTCGGCGTGCTCGACCTGATCGATGCCGGAGACCTCGATGTCCTCGCTGACCCGCATCCCCATCGTCTTGTCGATGACGAGGGCGAGGATCGCGGAGACGACCAGAGAGTACGCGAGGACCCCGAAGACGCCCGCGGCCTGCTTGCCGAGCTGGTCGAGCCCACCACCGTAGAACAGGCCCTTGGCGTCGGACTGGACGCCTCCGGTGGCGAAGAGGCCGACGAGCAGCGAGCCGACGACGCCGCCGACGAGGTGGACTCCGACGACGTCGAGTGAGTCGTCGTAGCCGAACTTGAACTTGAGGCCGACGGCCATGGCGCACAGGACACCGGCGATGGCGCCGACGGCGATGGCGCCGAGGGGGCTGACCGCGCCGCCCGAGGGAGTGATCGCGACGAGGCCCGCGACAGCGCCGGACGCCGCGCCCAGGGTGGTGAAGGCGCCGTGGCGGATCTTCTCGTAGATGAGCCAGGCGAGCATCGCGGCACCGGTGGCGACCTGCGTGTTGAGGAACATCACGGCGCCCACGCCGTCGTCGTTGCCGAGCCAGGAGCCGGCGTTGAAGCCGAACCAGCCGAACCACAGGAGGGCGGCGCCGAGCATGACGAGCGGCAGGTTGTGCGGCCGCATCGGGTCCTTCTTGAAGCCGACCCGCTTGCCGATGACCAGGATGACGCCGAGCGCCGCGGCGCCCGCGTTGATGTGGACCGCCGTACCACCCGCGAAGTCGATCACCCCGAGGTCGAAGGCCCAGCCACCGGAGCCCCAGACCCAGTGAGCCACGGGGAAGTACACGATCGTCACCCACAGGGCGATGAACAGCGCCCAGGCGGTGAACTTGACGCGGTCGGCGAGGGCGCCGCTGATCAGCGCGGGCGTCAGGATCGCGAACATCAGCTGGAAGACGGCGAAGACGTAGACCGGGATCGTGTAACCGTCCCAGAGCTGCACGACGCCGATTCCGCTGAGCCCGACGAAGTCGCCGTTCCAGCCGACGAGGCTTCCCTTGTCCGTGCCGAAGGCGAGGCTGAAGCCGTAGAGCACCCACAGGATCGTGACGATCCCGAGGCTGATGAAGCTCATCATCAGCATGTTGAGCGTGCTCTTGACGCGGACCATGCCTCCGTAGAAGAAGGCCA
Source organism: Streptomyces sp. NPDC007088 (assembly GCF_042869355.1). NCBI lineage: Bacteria > Bacillati > Actinomycetota > Actinomycetes > Kitasatosporales > Streptomycetaceae > Streptomyces > Streptomyces sp. NPDC007088. The sequence goes on along the minus strand of NZ_JBIAFO010000019.1, from coordinate 22,004 downwards.
GCGCCGGGGTCATCAGCATGACCAGGGCGGAACAGATGAGCATGAATCCCGTGTTCGCGGCAGACAGCTGGGGAGCGTCTGCGGCGAGCGTGATGCCTGGGGGCATCTGCGTCTCCTCGTCGTCGGTGCGGCCCGTGCGGGCGAAACCAGTGCGGTCGTGAGGGGTGGGCCGGTTATGCGCCATGAGGTTGTCGCAGCGCGGTTTCGGTCGATGCCCCTCGGTGTTTCACCGCCGTGACGAAGGCATGGCGCGTGTTACGCGTCTATGAACTGCCGGATGTCGGCCGGTGTCGTCGTTATCGTTGCGCAACCTACGGCAGCAGCGATGCGGCCGCCGAGGGCGTTCAGAGGGACGGCCGCGCGGTATACCTGCCGCGCGTGACGCAGACGCGTGACGGGGAACGCCCCGGAACGCGGTCTGCGTTCCGGGGCGTTCCCCGGTGTACGACGGGGGTGCGGCGCGGAGGCCTCGATCTCTCCTCGCGAGGAGCACACGGCGCCCACGGTGCCCACGGACGGTGCGGGGCGGGGGCGCTCAGGCGGGTGTCTGTGCGGCCTCCGGCAGCCGGGTCGCCAGCTCGTTGCCCAGCTCGATCACCTCGGTGACGTCGCCGTACTCGCGTACGGCGCTGTCCACGGTCTTGCGGAGTCTGGTGTTGAGCCGCTCCGAGCGGACCTTCTTCGCGATACCGATGGCCTCGCTCGCCGCCGCCGCACCCCGTTCGGGTTCCCGCTTGAGAAGGTGCACCGTCGCGAGGCCGATGAGGTTGAGCGCGTACGAGCGGTGGTGTTCGAGGTCCCGGCCGAACAGCTCCACGGCGCGGCCGATCGCGGGCTCCGCGAGGCCGGCGTAGGTGACGTTCCGCCCCGCGGCATATGCCAGGTCGCGGAAGGAGTGCCCGTTCTCGGCGTACAGCTCGGCCTCCGAGAAGAAGGTGATCCAGTCGGGGTCGGGCGCATCGCTGTCCGTCGACTCGTTGGCCTCGGCGAAGGTGTCCTCCGCCATGCGGACCGCCCGTTTGCACTTGCCCGCCTGGCCCAGGTTGGCGTAAGAACGGGCCTCCATCGCATACAGCATGGCCTGAGTACGCGGGGTCGAGGCGTGGCGGCTTCCGTACTGGGCGAGGTGGATCAGCTCCAGCGCGTCGTCCGGGCGGCCCAGGTGAATCATCTGACGAGCCATGTTGGACAGGACGTAGGAGCCCAGCGGCTTGTCGTCGGCCTCCTTGGCGGCGTGCAGGGCCAGGACGAAGTACTTCTGCGCCGTCGGCTGGAGCCCGACGTCGTAGCTCATCCAGCCGGCCAGCTCGGCCAGTTCGGCGGCGACCCGGAAGAGGCGTCGGCCGGTGTCCTCGGTCTGCGGTTCCTGGAGAAGATCGGTGACCTCGTGCAACTGGCCGACGACGGCTTTGCGGCGCAGCCCTCCTCCGCACTGGGCATCCCACTTGCGGAACATGACGGTGGTGGATTCCAGCAGTTCCAGCTCGGGACGCGACAGACGATGCCCCGTACGGCGCGAGGAGGTGGACTGCTCCACCGTGGTCAGCGGTTCACCGTGCATGGGCTGAAGCCAGCGCTGCATGGGCTCCACGAGGCCGGGGCCGGCCGTGAGGGCGAGCGAACCGCCGAGGAATCCCCGCCGGGCGAGCATGAGGTCACTGCGCGAGAACTCGCTCATGAGCGCCACGGTCTGCGGCGCCGTCCAGGGCAGGTCCACTCCCGCCGTGGAGGGTGACTGGTGCAGGGAGCGAAGACCCAGGTCCTCGACGCTGACGGCGCAGCCGAAGCGTTCGGAGAACAGCTCGGACAGCAGCCGCGGAATGGGCTCGCGCGGCTGTTCGCCGTCGAGCCAGCGCCGCACTCTCGACGTGTCCGTGGAGATGTGGACGGCGCCCAGTTGCCGCGCCCTGCGGTTCACCTGGCGGGCCAGCTCGCCCTTGGACCATCCGCTGCGCAGGAACCACGACTCCAGCAGGGCGTTGGGCCGCTTGTCGCCCGCTCCGGTACCCGTACCGCTGTCGGGTTCGCCGAACTCGCCGTTCCCGGCCATGAGCACGCCCCCATCCCTGATGCTCTCCGTCGTCGCCGTACGCCGACCCGCCTCGGGGCGCGCGTCCGCGCGGCGCCGAGACACTGACACGGCCCCCTCCACAGGTCCGACACAGCCTGAGGATCCGGTGGACGAGGGCGCGTCAACGAGAGTCCGCCCAGTGAAGGTAGGACGCCGCACACCTTCACGGCGAGCCGCACCGCCCAATCGCCACCATTCGCCACCCCCACGCTCGAACTCACCCTGCACTTCACGCGATTGACTGATCCAAGCGAGCGAGGGACCGGCGCGCGGAAGCGCGTTGGGGCGCACGAGGGACCGTACGCAACCCCTTCGTACCGAGACAAGAGCGAGCACAGCGTCATGACGCCGATCCGGTTCGTAACCCCCGGTGCACCGTGAGCGTTGGACGCTCCGGACACGTTGGAGGAGGCATGGGCTTCACGATCGGCGGCATCCGGGAGAAGCGGACCGGGATACGACGGCGCGGGCGCTCCTCGGAGTGCACGACGGTGGCCGAGTTCACCGGCCTCTGGGGGTGGGAGGTCGCGCCGGGAGCGCGCACGGCGGCAGGAGTCTGCTCCTGCGGCCTGGCGTCCTGCCCCGCCCCGGGGGCTCATCCTCTCGACTGCGCGGACACGGTTCCGGCGGGCGCCACGCTGGACGAGGCGGCGGCCGCCTGGTCCCAGTGGCCCGGTGCGGCGCTCATGCTGCCCGTCGGCCTGGCCTTCGACGTCCTCGACGTTTCCGAGTCCGCCGGTCGGCACGCCCTCGCGCGCATGGAACGCGTGGGCCTGCCTCTGGGCCCCGTTGCGGTCACACCGCAGGGGCGCGCGCAGTTCTTCGTCGCGCCCGGGGCGGCGGCAGCCCTGCCACGGCTGCTCTACCGCATGGGCTGGGACGACACCGGTCTCGATCTGCGCGGACTGGGCGCGGGCAGCTTCATCACCGCCCCGCCGTCGGACCGGGGCGGCCTCGGCCCGGTCCGCTGGCTGCGCGCGCCCGCCCCGGACACGGCGTTCCGCCCGCCCGAGGCACGGCTGCTGCTCGGCACGCTCGCTTATGTGGCGCACCGCTCGGCACGCCGTTCCGGGGCGTGAGAAGCGGGGAGCCGCGCGCGCTGGGACGCGGGGCGGCGGCGGCCTCTCGGAGCGCGGCCACGAGCTGGTTCCGGAGTACGTGGCAGGGCCCCGCGAACGAGTGTCGCGGGGCCCTGTCATTGACGCTCGCCAGCCCGTCGGCGTGCCCCGTGGCATATTCCACGGGGCGCGCCGGCCAGGAGCGTGTTCACTTCGGCCGCCCCCTCGTAGCCGACTCGTTCGCTCGTCTGCCGTCTGCCAGAGGTCGGCCCGGCCGGTTCAGTCGCCGATGAGGGCGTCCACGAATGCCTGCGGCTCGAACGGCGCGAGGTCGTCCGCTCCTTCCCCGAGGCCGACGAGCTTCACGGGGACCCCCAGCTCACGCTGTACGGCCACGACGATGCCGCCCTTGGCCGTGCCGTCGAGCTTGGTCAGCACGATGCCGGTGATGGAGACGACCTCGGCGAACACGCGCGCCTGGACGAGGCCGTTCTGGCCGGTGGTGGCGTCGAGGACAAGCAGCACCTCGTCCAGCGGCGCCTGCTTCTCGACGACGCGCTTGACCTTGCCGAGCTCGTCCATGAGGCCGGTCTTGGTGTGCAGTCGGCCCGCCGTGTCGATCAGCACGGCGTCGGCCTGTTCGAGGATGCCCTCCTTCACCGCGTCGAAGGCGATGGAGGCGGGGTCACCGCCCTCGGGGCCACGTACGGTGCGGGCGCCGACGCGCTCGCCCCACGTCTGGAGCTGATCCGCGGCGGCGGCGCGGAAGGTGTCCGCGGCCCCCAGCACGACCGTCTTGCCGTCGGCGACGAGAACCCGGGCGAGCTTGCCCGTGGTCGTCGTCTTGCCGGTGCCGTTGACGCCGACGACCATGACGATGCCGGGCTTGCCGGGCGCCGATTCGGTGTGCACGGTGCGGTCCGTGTCCGGGCCGACGAGCGTGAGCAGCTCCTCACGCAGGAGGGTGCGCAGTTCGTCGGTGGTACGCGTCCCCAGGACGCGGACCCGTTCACGCAGGCGTTCGACCAGCTCCTGCGTCGGGGCGACGCCGATGTCGGCGGTCAGCAGGGTGTCCTCGATCTCCTCCCACGTGTCCTCGTCGAGGTGTTCACGGGAGAGGAGGGTGAGCAGGCCCTTGCCCAAGGCGTTCTGCGAACGGGAGAGCCGGGCCCGCAGCCGGACCAGTCGCCCCGCCGTGGGCTCGGGCACCTCGATCTCTGGAACGGGCGGGGCGGCGACAACCGGGTCCTCGACTGCCTCGGGCGTCTGTGTCGCCTCTGCGGCGTCGGGGAGGTCTACCTCCTCGATCGTTCTGCGGGTTTCTGCGCTCGGCTTCCCGGCCTCGTCGCCGACATGCGGCTCGGCCGGTGGAGCGGTGACGGTCGGCGTGCCGGAGGGCGGCGGGGGCGGCAGTCGCTTCTTCCTGCGACCGCTCACCACCAGCCCGCTGATCGCGCCGACCACGACCAGGGCGATGACTACAGCAAGGATGACGATGTCCATAACGCCCCCCAGTATCAGCCATGGACACCCCGCGCTCCCGGATTGTGCTTTCCTCCACGGGACAGAAGCTTTCATTTCAGACGAACCGGACCCAAACATGAGCGAGGCATCCCGGTATCCCGACCCACCCCTCGACGCCATGTCCGGCACAGGGCCCGAAACGGGCGAGGGCACCGTGGAGACGAGAGGCATCGAGCCCGTCCCCGACCGTCTGCGGGGCGGGCGACCGCGCCAGGTCTTCCCGCTGTGGGTGTCCGCCAACATCAGCGTGCTGCTCGTCACGATCGGGGCGGGCCTGATCGTGGCCTACGGTCTGAGCTTCTGGCAGGTGCTGGGGGTCGCGCTCGTCTCCCCCGTGGTCGCGTACGGGCTGGTGGGTCTGGTGTCGATCGCGGGCAAGCGAGGCGGGGCTCCCGGGATGACGCTTTCGCGCGCCGTCTTCGGCCAACGGGGCAACCTGCTGCCCGGCACGCTGATCTGGGTGACCCGCTGGGGGTGGGAAACCGTCAACGCCGTCACCGGTGCCTACGCCTGCCTGACCGTGCTGGACATCGTCTGGGGCCTGCGCCGCACCGACCTGCTGACCGGCGCCACCCTGCTGGGCTTCGTCGCCTGCACCTTCCTCATCAGCGGCCTCGGCCGGCGAGTGCTCCAGGTCTGCACGACCTGTTCCATGGCCCTGTTCGGGCTCTTCAGCGTGTTGATCCTGGCGCACTTGGTGCGGGTCACGGACTGGACGGCGCTGCTCGCCCGTCCCGCCGGCCCGTCCTCGTTGATGGTCGCGGGATTCGGGGCCATCACCGCCGGAGGGATCAGCTGGGTGCCCACGGCACCCGACTTCACCCGGTATCTGCCGCGCGCCGTGTCCGCGCGGTCCCTGGTGGGGTACACCGTCGCCGGGGCACTGGTGGTCGTGACGCCTCTGGTGCTGATGGGGGCCGTGATCGCCGTCGGGCTGCCTCACCTGTCCAGCGCGACGGATCCGGTGTCCTTCCTCGGCGAGGCACTGCCGACCTGGATCGCGGTCCCGTATCTGGTGGTCGCCCTGGTCGGCATGGTCCTCATCAACGCCATGTCGATGTACTCGGCCGGTTTCACCGCGCTGACTCTGGGCCTCCGGGTTCCGCGTACGGTCGCGGTCAGCGTGAACGCGGTGATCAGCCTGGTCCTCGGCTGGCTGCTCATGAACGTCGCGACCGGCTTCCTCGACTCGTTCCTGTCCTTCCTGAGCCTGCTCGCCGTCGCGTTCTCGGCCTGGATCGGGGTGTTCGGCGCCGATCTGCTGCGCGGCCGCGCCTATGACGGCGCGGGGCTCATGGACACGGGACGGGGCAGCCTCTACTGGTACCGGGGCGGCTTCTCACTGCCGGCGACGACCGCGTGGTCCTGCTCCCTGGTGGTGGGACTTCTGTTCACTCGGGTGGAGTGGTTCAGCGGCCCGTTCGCCTCGTCGTGGGTGGGGCGCAATGGACTGGGCTGGCTCGCGACCGTGCTGGTGGCGGGCGGACTGTACGCCGTGATGGCTCGCCCCGTGGCATATGCGACGAGGCGCCGAGAAGACGTGGAGCAAAGAGGCTCGAAGCCAGACAGCGCGCCGGAAAGCGCGAAGCCAGGAGGCGCGAAGGAAGAGTCTCCGTAACCCTTCGCTCGTTGGCACCTCGTGGCCTCGCGGTCTCGTGGCCTGGCCTCGTGGCATATGCGACGGGGCTGGCGCCACGCCACGCCGCCCCTTGGACCGAAGCCCCGCCGCCCCGTGGACCACACATCCAACGACGTGCAGCGCGGCGGCGGGGGGGCACCTTGCGCAGTCCGAGGGACCCCCTTCGCGGACGCGAGAGGCGTGCAGCGGGCGGGACGGCGCTTAGGACGGTGCGCGCCTGTTGAACGGCGCGCGCCAGTGACGTCGGCGCGCACCGTGGCATATGCCACGGTGCGCCCGTCAGCGCTCAGATCTAGCCCCTCGCAGCCCACCCCTCAGCCTCAGCACCCCTCTCACAGCCCCGTCAGCCTCAGCTCCCCCTCACAGCTCCGTCGCATATGCCACGACGCGACCATCCCCACACGCTCAACGCCCCCACCCGCGCCCCGAGCACCGACCCGACCCGACGCGCGCCGTCCACCACCCGGCAGCGTCCCGCCCTCACCCGCCAAGCCCGCGCCCCCGCCCCGTCCCGCCCGCCCCGCCTCAGTGCAGCCGTTGGCTAATGACCTTGGAGACGCCGTCACCCTGCATCGACACCCCGTAGAGGGCGTCGGCAACTTCCATCGTGCGCTTCTGGTGGGTGATGACGATCAGCTGTGAGGACTCCTGAAGCTCCTGCATGATGCGGATGAGGCGCTGCAGGTTGGTGTCGTCGAGGGCGGCCTCGACCTCGTCCATGACGTAGAAGGGGCTCGGCCGGGCCTTGAAGATGGCTACCAGGAGCGCCACGGCAGTCAGTGAACGTTCGCCGCCGGACAGCAGGGAGAGCCGCTTGACCTTCTTGCCGGGCGGGCGGGCCTCGACGTCCACCCCGCTCGTGAGCATGTTGTCGGGGTCGGTGAGCAGGAGCCGGCCCTCGCCGCCGGGAAACAGCCGCGAGAAGACGCCCTCGAACTCGCGCGCCGTGTCGCGGTACGCCTCGGTGAAGACCTGCTCGACCCGCTCGTCGACCTCCTTGACGACCATCAGCAGGTCGGCGCGGGTCTTCTTGAGGTCCTCCAGTTGCTCCGACAGGAACTGGTGCCTCTCCTCCAGCGCCGCGAACTCCTCCAGGGCCAGCGGGTTGACCTTCCCGAGTTGCTGGTAGGCGCGTTCCGCGGCCTTGAGCCTCTTCTCCTGCTCGGCCCGTACGAAGGGCCTGGGGCGGTTGCGAGGGTGCTCGGGGTCCTCGGGGAGCTCCTCGCCGTCGGTGGGAAGGGACGGCGGCACGAGGGTCCGGGGACCGTACTCGCTCACGAGGGCGGCAGGTTCGACTCCCAGTTCTTCGAGGGCCTTGGCCTCCAGTTGCTCGATGCGCAGGCGCTTCTCGGCGCCGAGGACCTCGCCGCGGTGCACCGAGTCGGTGAGTTTGTCGAGTTCCGACTTGAGATCCCGGCCCCGTTCACGTTCGGTGGCCAGTTCCTTCTCGCGCTCCGTCTTCTCCGCGTCGGCCGCGGTGCGCTCCTCGTCCGCACGGGCCACCGAGACCTCCACGTGGGCCAGCAGCAGGCGCGCGCCCGACGCCACGGCGCGGGCGACGGCCGCCTCGTGGCGCAGGCGTGCGCGGCGGTGTTCGGCGCGGGTGCGCGCCTCCCGCTCGGCGCGGGCGGCGCGGTCGAGCCCGTCGGCACGCCCGGCCAGGGCCTTGACGCGCTCCTCGTGCGTACGGAGCTGGAGGCGGGCCTCCATCTCCGTCTGCCGGGCATTGGCGCCGTCCGCGGCCAGCCGGTCCCGTACCGCGGTGTCCGGCTCGGACTCGGCGGCGTCGTCGGCGCCGAAGGGGGAGGACTCCTCGGCCACGGCCAGGCGCTCGGCTAGCTCCGCGGCCTCCGCGTCCGCCCGGTCCGCCGCCTCCCGCGCCTTCGTGGCGGCGGCGGTCATCCGCGCGGCCTCCCCCGCGGCGCCTCGGGCCGCTCCGGCCAGAGCGCCCAGTCGTTGCGAGACGGCGGACTTCTCCCGGTCCGCCGTCCGGCGTCGCCGGGCCAGCTCCTCCATGAGCGCCGCCGCCTCGGCGCGGCGTGCCGTGGCGGCTTCCTGGGCCGCCAGGAGATCGGCGCACCGTACGTCCAGTTCCTGAAGTTCCGCGGTGGCCTGGTCGACCGAGGCCTGTACTTCGAGCAGGCTCGGGGCGCCGGCCGCGCCCCCTTGGGCGAAGTGGGCACCCAGGACGTCGCCTTCGGCGGTCACGGCGGTGACGGCGGGGTGCTCGCGGAGCAGTTCCCGCGCGTCGTCGAGCGTCTCGACGACGACCATGTCGCGCAACAGGTCGTGGAGGGCTCCGCTCAGTTCCTCGGGACCACTGACGAGATCGCGCAGACGCCGCCCCCCGCTGCTCGCCGCGACATCGGTGGGGGGCGCGACATCGACGGGCGTCGCGACACCGGCGGGCGTCGCGGCTCCAGGAGACGTCGCGGCGTCCGGGCGACGTGCCCGCTCCGCGGGGCCGCCGATGAGCAGTGCGGCACGTCCCGCGTCGGTCTTGCGCAGCAGGCGCAGCGCGTCCACCGCCGCACCCGGCCCGCGCACCGCGACGGCGTCCGCCGCGGCACCGAGTGCGGCGGCGACCGGCGTCTCGTACCCCGGAGCGACCGTGATCAGTTCGGCGGCCGGCCCCAGGAGCCCCGTGAGGTGCTCCCCGGCGCTCAGGAGCGCCCCCGTACCGTCCTTGCGGCGCAGTCCGAGGGCGAGGGCGTCGCGACGTGCCTCGGTGGCGGCACGGGCCCGCTCGGCCGCCGTGACCGCTTCGCGCGCCTCGGTCCACGCGGCGTCGGCCTCCGTGTGAGCGGTTCTCGCCTCCTCGTACCGCTCTTCCAGCGCGGCGTCCCCCGCGTCGAGCCCCTCGACCTCGCTCCTCAGCTGTTCGTACTCCTCCTGGGCGGCGACGGCGCGTTCCTGCGCCTCGTCGCCGGCGACGGCGAGCCGTTCGACTTCGGCGCGCGCGGAGGCGGCCCGGTCGCGCGCGGCGTTGACCTGTGCGGTCAGGCGCGCGAGGCCTTCACGACGGTCGGCGATGGCACGGGCGAGGTCGCGCAGCCGACGCTCCTCGGCGGCGAGCTGCCGCTCCAGTTCACCCCGGTGGGCGACCGTGTCCTCCAGGGCGCGCTCGGCGGCCTCCAGGGCGGCGGTCAGTTCCGCCTCCTGCTCCCGGATGCGGGCGGCCTCTCTTTCGAGGTCCTCCGGATCGCGCCCACGCCGTTCCTCGGGCGGGACGCTCGTGGCGCTGGCGACGCGGGCGTCGGCGAGGCTCACGGTGCCGCGCACCCGCTCGGCGAGGCGCGAGAGGTCGTACCAGCTCTGCTGAGCGGCGCGCAGACGGGGGGTGAGCTCCCGTACGGTCTCCTCAAGCTGCTTCTCGCGCCGGAGTGCGGCGCTCAGCGCGTTCTCCGCCTGCTCCTTGCGCTGCTTCAGCGCGGCCTCGTCGGCGATCTCCGCCCCGAGCGCCTCGCGCAGCCGTACGAGGTCGTCGGCGAGCAGGCGCAACCGGGCGTCGCGGAGGTCCGCCTGGATCACCGCGGCGCGGCGGGCCACCGCCGCCTGCCGCCCCAGCGGTTTGAGCTGGCGGCGCAGTTCGTCGGTGAGGTCCTGGACCCGGGCGAGGTTCGCGCGCATCGCGTCGAGCTTGCGGAGCGCCTTCTCCTTGCGCTTGCGGTGCTTGAGGACGCCGGCGGCCTCCTCGATGAACGCGCGGCGTCCCATGGGGTCGGCGTGCAGGACGGAGTCGAGCTGCCCCTGGCCGACGATGACGTGCATCTCACGGCCGATACCCGAGTCGGAGAGGAGTTCCTGGATGTCCAGGAGACGGCAGGTGTCCCCGTTGATCTGGTACTCACTGCCTCCGTTGCGGAACATGGTCCGCGCGATGGTGACCTCGGCGTACTCGATGGGCAGGGCGCCGTCGCTGTTGTCGATGGTGAGGGAGACCTCGGCGCGGCCCAGCGGTGGCCGCCCCGTGGTGCCGGCGAAGATGACGTCCTCCATCTTGCCGCCGCGCAGGGACTTGGCGCCCTGCTCCCCCATGACCCAGGACAGGGCGTCGACGACGTTGGACTTGCCGGAACCGTTGGGACCGACGACGCAGGTGATCCCCGGCTCGAACCGCAGTGTGGTGGCCGAGGCGAAGGACTTGAAGCCGCGCAGGGTCATGGCCTTGAGGTGCACGCAGCCGGACTTTACCGCCCAGGGGGTCACGTACGGGGCGCCTGGGCCACGTGGCCCGTCAGCAGAGGAGGTGACGGACGGACCGCGGTCGCGGTTTCGCCGCTCGGCGGGCAGGGCAGATCAGTCGTTAGGACGACCGGGAGGGCCGGACGCCGGGGGAGGCGGTCGCGTTCCGGAAGCCCGTGAGAGCCGCGGCACGAGAGCAGGAGAGGACACCGGGCCGGAAGGGGGCCGACACGGCACGGACCCGCGGTGAGCCGGGGTCCACGGCCGACAGGACCGGTGGGGGACCGGATTCCCGAGCACGGCTCCCCCTGGAGCCGTCAGTGCTGCGGATGCCACCCGCGAAGGAGTGTGAAAGAAAGAAAAAGGGACGCCGAAGCGTCCCTGGAATGACCGGCGTGGCCCAGGGCTCGACCGGCCGCTTCCGCCCGGAGGGCAGAGCGGTCAGCTGAACGCGGGCTCCGGCTGGTGTACGTCGATGCTCTCGAGGAGCGCGTCGCTGTGGTGAGAAGCGGCAGCCGCGAGCGCGTCGTTCTCAGTCTGAATCCGTACGAGTTCGGATTCGAGGTCCTGGACGCGCTGCTGGAGCCGTCGCATCTCGGCGAGGAGTCGCGGGTCGGAGCCGCCGACGTAACCGAGAAGCGCCTTTGCCATGATGAGTGGTCCTCCACATTGAGTGACCGACCGATGTGGTGGTGGGTCGTGGTCGTGAGGGAAATTCGCACCCGCGATGCCTGGCGATGCTCAGTTCGGGCAGTCCTGCGTGTGCCAAACAGCTGAGGTGCGCGGGGATTCCAGAGTCTCACCAAAAAGTTTGACGGTCAACACGATCAAGGCCCGGCGGGGCGCCGCTCCGGGGGCGGGCGGCGGAGTGGTCCGCGGCGGCGCTCTCCTTCGGAGGCGTGTTGCGTGACGATCATCTTTCACACCGCCGGGGGCTGTCGCAAGGGGTTTGCCGCAATCACCAGCGGATTTCTCCCCGCTCTCCGGTCCGGGCGCCCTCGGTACGCCCAGTGCGGGCAGGGGCGCGCCCGTGCACTCAGCGGATGGCGAAGCTCTCGTAACCGCCCCTGGGCGTGGTCCAGATCTCAGTGACTCCGTCGACCTTGCCGGGTGTGTCGCCCTTCACGAGCCACTCGAGCAACTCCTGGCACGCGTCACGGGGCCCTTCGGCGACCACTTGGACACGGCCGTCCTCAAGATTGAGGGCAAAGCCGCGCAGCCCGCCGATCTCCAGCGCCCTGGCGCGGGTGAACCAGCGGAAACCCACCCCCTGGACCTTGCCTCTGACCCACGCGGTGAGCCGTACGTCCGTGTTCATAAGGGGCACGCTAACCGGCCAATTGCTCAGGGGGCACTTCCTCCCCCGCTGTCATGGCGTAGGGTCCCGTCGGCAAAGGCCTCACTCGTTCGGGTGAGTCTGAACGCAGCGACGAGGAAGACCAGGGACATGGGACGCCACCGACGCTCCGCCGCCGACGCCGACGCCGAACCGGACGGCCGCGCCGCAGAGACCACCGAGGCGTACGTGCCGTATGCCGGACCGGACCAGGAGCCGTATCCCGGCGTGTTCGCGCGGGAGCCGTACCCGGGCGCTTTCGCTCAGGAGTCCGCTTCTCCCGCCGCGGCCCCGTGGGCGGCGCCCCGTGACCCCTCGTGGGAGCAGGACGCGACTCTGGTCGACGGCCCTCGGGCCGCCACCCGCCGGGCGCCGTCCGGTGCGCGTGCCGGCACACGGGACGGGGCAGACCACGGCTTCCCGGGCTCCCCAGCGGGTGGCGGCGCGGCCGGACGCGCCGGGCATCGTCGCAAGAAGCGCGGGGGCGTGCCGGTGCGCACCGGTCTGCTCGGTGTGTCGGCCGCTGTCGCGCTGGGCGCCGTGGCGGTGGGTACGGGGCTCCTGCCGGGGGGCGGCTACTCCTTCGGTGACGGCCACGACACGAAGGTGCGCGCGGCGGACTCCCCCGAGGATCTGAACGAGCGGTCGGCCGCGGACGGTGCCGCCGTCGAACGCGGCGCCCCCTCGGCGAGCCGGGGCACGGAGCGCTCGAAGGCTCCGTCGGCCGCCCCCTCCAAGGAGAGCGCCAAGGCCGCCAAGGACGCCCCGTCGGCCAAGAAGGCTCCGAAGCCGTCCACCGCCGCCCCGTCGGCGCGCACGGAGGCCGGGAGCGGGGCGGGAGGGAGCGGCGGCGGCGCGGCCGCGCCGTCGACCCGGACGACCCCGCCCCGTACGCCCAGCGGCACGCCCTCACGGGACACGCCGACCCATGCGGCGCCGCGGCAGTCGGCCGGCGCTCCGGCGCCGCTCGGCGGCGACGAGGCCGCGGCAGCGGCGGCGGTCCTGTCACTGGTGAACCAGGAGCGGGCCTCGGCCGGGTGCAGCCCCGTGCGGGCGGACGCGGGGCTGGCCTCGCTCGCGAGCGACTTCAGCCGCGACATGGCGGCTCGTGACTTCTTCGACCACACCGACCCGGACGGCGACTCCCCCTGGGACCGGGCCGACCAGGCGGGCGTGAGCAATCTGGGCGGCGAGAACATCGCGCGGGGGCAGGCCGACGCGGCCGCCGTCATGAAGTCGTGGATGAACAGCCCAGGTCACCGGGCGAACATCCTGAACTGCGACTACAAGACGCTCGGGGTGGGTGTGCACTTCGGTTCCGGCGGCCCCTGGTGGACGCAGGACTTCGGCTTCTGAGAAGCCCGCAGGTCAGCGACTCCTCCTTTCCTCTGGGCCGTATCAGGGCCGTGACGCCTCCCCGCGCCCTCTGAAAACACCGTCCACCGCCGCCCGGGTGCGAGTCTCACTCGCAGGCATTAGGTGGGTGTACGTACGCAGCGTGAAGCCGGGGTCATGGTGCCCCAGGTACTCGCTGAGCGCCTTGATGCTCTCCCCCGCGTCCAGCAGCACGGACGCATAGAAGTGCCTCAACGCGTGCGTGCCGTTGTCACGGATCATCGGCACGCCGGCGGCTTCAAGAGCGGGCTTCCACACCCTGTGATTGAAGCGGTTGCGGTTCAGCGCCAGGCCCTCGGGCCCGTAGAGAATGAGCGTCGCGGTCACGAGCGGCCCGTTCAGGTCCTTCCACGGCAGGGTGACCTCCCGCGCCGGGTATTGCGCGATGTGCGCCGCCAGCGCTTCCGCAACCGACTCCGGCAGGGGAACGTCCCGCTCCTTGCCCCCCTTGGGCGGAGCGAACACAGGACGGTTCCGCAGGAGCTTCACCTGCCGTGCCACGTGCACGACGCCGCCGAGGAAGTCCACGTCCTCGATCGCCAGCCCGAAGACCTCCCCTTGCCGCATACCACAACCGGCGGCAGGCTCGACCAGCACGCGGTAGCGGTCGGGAAGCGCCGCGCGCACGGCCATCACCCGATCGACCGACCAGGGCTTCACCTTGCGGGGGTCAAGGCGAGGGGCCTTGACCGATCGGGCGCTGCACGGATTCGCGCGGATCAGGCGATCTTCGGCGGCGGCGGTGAACACGGTCGAGACGTGCGCGAAGATGCCTCGTCGATACGCCGGGGAGAGCCCCGCGTCCTCCAGGGTCCGCATCCAGAGTCGGAGGTGCGTCGGGGTGAACGAGCCGATGGGCCGCTTCCCGATATGCGGGAGGACGTGTACACGGAGACGCATCTCAACCGACTCACGGGTTGCAGGGTCCGTCATCTGCGTCGCCATCCACTTCGTGGCGTACTGCCCGAAAGTGACCTTGCCTGCCTCAGGGGCGATGTAGTCGCCACGGGACATGTCCGCCTCAATGTTGGCCAGCCAGGTCTCTGCTATGCGCTTCTGCTTGTCCGGGAAGCTCTTGGACTTCTCGGTGCCGTCCGGCCCGACGTAGCGAGCGCGGTAGCGGAGGCCGACGCCGTAACGCTCCGTCTTGACTCGTACGAGCTTTCCGCCGGGCACGGGTTCGGTCTTGTACCAGCGGTCTTGGATGTGTCCGGCCATCAGGCGGCTTCCTTTTCCATGAGGGAGGCGACCCAGGCGCGTACGTCTTCGGGGTCGTAGCGGAGATGCCGGCCGACGCGGAAGCCCCGGGGGCCGGTGTTCTTGCGGCGCCACTGGTAGACCGTTTCGAGCGGGACGCCGAGGAGGTCGGCCAGATCGACCGGGGTCAGGTAGCGGTCAGGGAGGGGACGCCTCATGCCCACTCCTCCGGTCCCTCGAAGGCTTCGAGTTCGGCTCGTGCTTCGCGGGCGGTGGTGCGGTGGGTGTGGATGTCGCGGTGGATGGTGGCGGCAAGCCAGGATTCGCCGGGGGTGTGGCCGTGCCCGGCGTACGTCCAGTGAGCGAGGGTGAGTGTGGAGCCCTCCGGGGCATCGTCCGGGTCGGGCAGGCCCCGTTGGTGGCGTTCCTGGCGTGCGCGGTAGTCGGCGCGGATCTGGCGCAGGGCGCCGAGGGTGGTGGAGTAGGCGCGGGACTTGGTGGAGAAGTGGCCCCGGAAGCCGAGCATGTGGGCCCACTGCCAGAGCTTGCGATCCGGGTACGAGCTGTCGAGGTCGAAGCACGCTTCGATCAGGCGCCGGGCGTGGTCGGGAAGGTCGGGAAGCTTGTCCAGTTCGGCGAGTTCGCCGATGCGCCGGTCCACGGTGCCGGTCGTCTCGGCCGCCTTGGTGGCGTACTTCGCGACGTACGCGGCGACCGCCTGTTCGGTCAGGTCGTCGTTCGCGTTGTCCGCGCCGATCGGCCGCACGTCCACCTGAGCCCCCCACCGCAGGGTCCGGGCCGGTTGGTCGCCCAAGGGCGGGACGGGGACGCTCACGCGGGCCGCAGCCGCCTGGATCGCGTCCGCCAGGAGCACCGTGCTGGCCCACGGGGGCGGGGTGGTGTCGGCTCCGTCGGGGCCGTCGAGGCGGACGATCGCGTGGAAGTGGACCGCGCCGCG
The DNA here is from genome assembly GCF_042869355.1 of Streptomyces sp. NPDC007088. Classification (NCBI taxonomy): domain Bacteria; kingdom Bacillati; phylum Actinomycetota; class Actinomycetes; order Kitasatosporales; family Streptomycetaceae; genus Streptomyces; species Streptomyces sp. NPDC007088. Next base: position 6,641 of record NZ_JBIAFO010000019.1, on the reverse strand, counting down.
CTTCTGGAACTCGGCGACCTTCCCGAACGAGACCCGGCACACCTCCGCCGCAGCCTTCTGGGAGAGCCCGGCGCGGGCGGCGACCTCACGGCGCAGGTAGATCGTGAACCGCCGCCACAGGTCCCCGGCATGGTTGTTCCACAGCACCGCACCCGCGTAGTCGTACGAGGCGGCGTTGAGGGCCGTGCCCAGGAGCGGGGATGTGTCGGGGTGGTCGGTGCCGCACCGGCAGACGCCCCGGGTGGGCCGGTTGTGGACCGGGCCGAACGACGGGGCCGTCAGCGTCGCGAACACCTTCGGGTGCGTCCGCACCGTGAGCGGGGTGCCCTTGGCGACATCGCCGGAGAGCCCCGCGCGGATCAGGTGGAAGGTGTCCCCCGCGTACGTCCAGGCGCACGAGGGACACCGGGAGGCCCGCCGGTTCCCGCAGGCGACACGGAGGCGTCCGCCGGGTTCGCCCTGCGTGCTGTAGGAGTAGAGAACCTGGCCCGTCTTCACGTCGCGGGTGGTCGTCATGCCTTCCAGGTGGATCGGGTCCGAGCACCCACCCGTCCGCCGCACCTGCTCCTGCCACCGCTCGAAGCCGGGGGCGTTGGCGACCCGTAAGAGGTCCGCGAGGGTCAGGGGGTCGGTGCCCAGGGAGGCCGCAGAACCGGCCACAGCCTCCGGGGCGACGGGGAAGGAGGTCACTGGGTGCCCTCCGCCGGGTAGCCGTGCCCGATCGGCGGGTAGAGGCCGCGCACCTTCGCGTCTTCCTCGGCGTAGTGCGCGTCATCGACCACCGTGAAGAACTCGGTGTAGGGGCGGACGTCGTGAGCGTCGAGGTACATGCCGATCTGCTCGGTACGCCTCTCGTCCGCCCACTCAGCCGCGTGCAGGGCGTCATCGGGGAAGGCGGTCACACGCCCACCTCGTCCACGTCATCGCCGTACGCGCGGTAGACCCGGAAGGTGTCGTCCCCGACGTACCCGGAGACCGGTTCGTGCTGACCCAGGCGGAAGGTCAGCATGGCGTTCGTCTGCTCGACACAGTCCAGCCGCGCACGGTCGGGGAAACGACCACGGAACCAGCGCCGGGTCTCTGCCGGGACCGGAACGTGCAACCGCAGAACCCGGTAGTACTGCGACTCCATGCCGGAGCGGTACACGTCATCGAAGCCGAGCCGGTCAACACCCTGCGCCACCCAGGCAATCACCTGCGGCGTGACGCCCCTCGACCAGGAGAAGTTCGTGGGCATATCGGAGGCGTACAGCGCGACCGTCCGTTCCGCACCCGTCATCCGCAAGACCATCAACAAGAGATGCTCAGCGGAGGTATCCGGACTGGGACGCGTAGCTAAGAGCGTTACAGGCATGATGAGAACTCCCTCAGGGGACGAGGGGCGGCGCGCTTGCTTGGCGGTAGGGGCGCCGCCCCGAGAACACCAACCTGGCTAGCCTGGTTGGTCATCTCCCAGTTAGAGAACCTGGCTAGCCATGTCAATAACCTGGCTGACATGACTGTCCTGGTGCACCTGCGGTCCCCTACTATCAACAAATGACCTTCGTGCCAGAACCCCTGGACCCTGATGACGGCAGGCCGCCCTACGAGCAGGTGGCCAGCAGCCTGGGTGCCGCCATTCGCACTCGCAGAATCGCTCCGGGCGAGAAGATTCCGTCCCACAAGGAACTGACCGAGCTGTACGGCTTCGCGCGAGCGACTATCCAGCGGGCGCTACGGGATCTGGAGGAAGAAGGACTGGTGGTGTCCCGCAAGGGCAGTGGCGTCTACGTGCGCAACCGCACCGAGCGCCCGGCCGGCCTTCGCCCTTACGTCGAGCAGGCATTCAGCCGCGATCACGTCACCATCGACTTCGCCGGATTCTCCAGCGAGACCCTGCACGGCGCTCTCCAAGAGCCACTGGACAAGATCCGAGTAGGCAGGCTCACCCCGCAGAGCATCACCATGCGGATACTCGTCCCGGACATGTCGGTACCCCAGGCCGCGCCAGTTCGAATGAAGGACGGAGGCGACGACCAGCGCCTCCGCGACCGCATGCGGGACATCATGATCAGCTACACCCGCAGCATCCGTGACGCGTTCTCCGAGCTAGGACACCTCGGCTTGGTACCGGAAACTCGCATTCAGGTTCGCGTCCACAACGGAACACAGTTTTTCAAGCTGTACGTCATCAACAGCGAGGACGCGTTCTTCGGGTACTACCCCATCCGCCCGAACAAGGTCGTTGCCCAGGGTGAAGCAATCGAGATCTACGACTTGGTAGGCAGAGACACCGTGCTGTTCCACCACTCCATCAACGATGGCGAATCCTCCAGCGGTGCACAGCAAGTACAGCAAGCCAGCATGTGGTTCGACAGCGTTTGGGAGACCATCGCAAAGGACTTCGATCTCGATGCCCACTGACCCGCTCAAGGAGGCGGTCGCCCGCACCCGCCTCCTGCTGTTCGACTTCGATGGACCAGTCTGTGACGTGTTCGCCGGGCTGCCAGCGACTCAAGTCGCCCGCGAGCTGACACAGCTACTCACGTCTGAGGACAAAGCCGTGGGCGCACTGGCAGCGGGAGTAACTGATCCGATGCAGGTGCTCGACATTGCCCACAGGGCGGACGCAATCCTTGGGCAGAAGGTTGAGCAAGCTCTCACGGCAGCAGAGATCCGTGCAATCGAAGTGGCGGGAAATCCGACGCCGGGTTCCGTTGCCGCACTGCTGGCCGCCAAGGAGCGCAGCCGAGGCGTGGCGGTGGTGAGTAACAACTCCGCCCAGTGCGTGAGAGCGTTCTTGGACCGTCACAAGTTGGGGGGATACGTCGCCGAGATCGTGGGCCGACCCTCCGAGCAGCTGCACTTGATGAAGCCGAACCCGTATCCGCTAATCCACGCTGCCGAACTGATGCATGTAGACGTTTCCGCGTGCGCACTCATTGGTGACTCGACGACTGACATACAGGCCGCGCATGCTGCCGGGGCCATCGCCATCGGCTACGCCAACAAGCCGAACAAGGCCGAGGCGTTCGCCTCCCTGGGCGCCAATGCCATCACCAATGACATGCAGGCCATTGCGGACGCCCTCTCTACCGAGCAGATTCCCTAGTCAGCTCGCAGGCTGGGTTACAGGTTTCTCTACCTCATCAAGGCACCCGGCTGCGCTCCGCTCCGCCGGGCGCGCTTCCCGGCTCTGGCTGCGCCCGCGCTCCTGCCTTCGGCCCGCTCGGCGCTGCCGCCGCCGACGCGCGCCCACAACTGGATAGGACCGGGGACATGAGACGAGAACCAAGCCCGCGGCTTCAAGACGATGCCTCCGGCGGGGGCGCTCAGACTCCGGGATGGGACGGGGCGCCGTTCGCGAGTGCCGGCCGGAGCGGGGCGAGCGTCGTGGGGCTCCCATCCCGACCACCTTCGACCCAGGCAGAGCCGAGCAGTCGCGGCCCAGGGCGTCAAGGTCGTTCGTACAGTGGCGCGCTCCACCTTGACGCCCTGAACCACGACCGCTCCACGGTGTGTGGGTCGAAGGCGGACGGGATGGGAGCTGGGTAAGTGGTGGGTTGAGGCACGGGGCTCAACCCGTACCGTTCACGCGATAGCTGCGACAGCGTGTCGGCGCAGGTGCGATACTCCCCGCATGACGGTCATGACTGCCGCAAACCAGTCGAGTTCTCTGCCGGCAGCTGCCGTTGTTGCTGCATGCGCACTTGCCTTTACAGTCGCTTCTTTCTGGTGGCTAAACGCTCGCCAAGGAAAACTTCGGTCGTACGCTCCTCACACCTTCGCCGCCGCCGCGAACCGGCAGAAAACTGTAATTCGAATTCCGCTCGTTTTCTTCAATACTGGACCTAAGCCAATCGTCGTCCAAGGCATTCGTCTCGACCTGGCGTATGACACCTCGAAAACGACTACGCTCGCTTGGGGTAACACCCGCGATCGAATCAGACCGGAAATCGACGACGGCGTTCGCCTGCCAGCGGTCTTCGCGATCAACGGCCGGACAGCCGAGCAGATATTTATTGAATTTACAGCAATATTCCCGGAGTTCATCCCCCAGCTTCGCGAGTACCGGGCATCCGTGAGATGCAAGGTCGGGCACCGTGAAAAATTGATTACCGTGGTGGAGTTTCCACTACATCTTGAAAACATCTCCAGCCCGACCAATTACATTGCGTACAGCAACTCTCTTGGTGTCATCAAGCCAGACAAGGCGGACGAGGCGCGTGCGGAATTGGAGCGCCTGAGAACCGAGGCACAGAAGATGGTTGAGCAAGCGCAGCAAAACCTCCCTCAATGATTGGATGACGCTCATGCCCATCCCGGCTCTGCCCCGCTTTCTATACCTGGACGAAAAGGCCCTCAGTGAGTACCTCTCCGTAGTAGAGAAGGGAATCTCCGATGAGTCCAGGCGTCGCCAGACACAGAGCGCCCCCGGTAGCCCCCCAGAGGGCGTGGGGGAACTACCTGCCGACGCCAGCTCACACGAGGAGGAGCGAGTAGTCAGAGAGACGGCAAGTCAGCGCTTTATCCGACTAGTATCCGCACTCGACAAGGACGCTAACAAGTGGCGCTATCGCGATATCGATAATCTGAGCGACGTCTTCGACGAGCTTAAGATCATGGATTTTCTGCATGGCCACTTTGAGGTAGAAATCCCCCCTGTGATCCAGCTCATGAGTCAACCTAATCAGCTTGGTGACATGCTGGACATGCTGGAAGCCCTCGCCCCCATGGCATCGCTTATGGGGCAAGAAGTGGACGGCCTCCCAGGGAAGGCAGAAACCACAGCGATGCGGGGGTTCGCAAAGACGATGAAGTCGGATGTCGTTGTTGTTGGATACCAGGGAGATACGGACCCTCAGGTATCAGGAAAGCTGAATAGCGAGTACCTACGAGATGCCATCGAGGGAGAGGTTTTCATTCTGGGCAAGATTTCCAGAAAGTGGAAGGAGGGCGAGAGTCACTCCCTTCTAGCACTCCCAGGAGCATCATTGATGAGCCGAGAACAGCGTCGCAAGGCAGCGCGGCAACCCAAGGAAGACGACGAGACAATGCTGACGGGCCCCGCTCTGACCCTGGACATTCTCGCCATCTATCGATAAGGACCTGAGACTCGGCGCTTCAGGTATTCTCTGGCCCTGCGTCGCCCTTGGTGGTACCCATTGCTGGATTGCAGCGGATGGGTACCACCATGGCCACCTGCACTCCGTCAACGGAGGCTTGCTAAGACGTCCTCAGCGGGGATGAAGTAGCCCTCCCGGGGCCGTCTCGGGGCCGTGGAAGGGCGCTCAAGGATGACCAATGCTGACAACTGCTAACCGCTCAGCAGCAGGTCACAGCGTTGATCAATTGCGTGACCGCAGGTCAGGAACCCGCTGGGTCACTTCTTCGGCTTCTGAGTGCTCCGCCGGGGCGGGTGCCGGGTGTTTAGCCGGGGCGGGCCGGGCCCTCGTCCGCGCGGGTCCGGTCCGGCGTACCGCACGTCCTGGCACGATGTCCCGGCCGGGCGGTCACGCGCGCCCGCTCCCGGCCGCTCGCGCCGTGTCCTGCCCGCCCCGTCCCACCCCGTGTCGCGCCTCGTCCCGGCGCCCCGTCGCCCCGGCGCCCCGTCGCCCGCCCCGTCACGCCGCGCGCGGCGGCCGCTGGCACTGAGGGCAGAAGTAGCTGGAGCGGTTCATCCAGGGGCGCCGGCGCATCGGCGTACCGCAGCGGCGGCAGGGTTCGCCCTCCCTGCCGTACGCGTCCAGGGAACGGTCGAAGTAGCCGGACTCCCCGTTCACGTTGACGTAGAGGCTGTCGAAGCTGGTCCCCCCGACCTGGAGCGCGGCGTTCATGACGTCGCGGACGTGGCCCAGCAGTTCGGTGGTGCGGGGCCGGGTGAAGGTCGCGGTGGGACGTTCGTAGTGCAGCCGGCTGCGCCACAGGGCCTCGTCGGCGTAGATGTTGCCCACGCCGCTGATGAGCGACTGGTCGAGCAGGGCCCGCTTGACCGTGGTGCGCTTGCGGCGCAGCGCCTCGTGGAAGGCGGCGTCGTCGAAGAGCGGGTCGAGCGGGTCCCTGGCGATGTGCGCGATGACGTCGGGCAGTCCGTCGGGCGTCGTCCCGTGCAGGGAGAGGCCGCCGAAGGTGCGCTGGTCGACGAAGCGCAGTTCGGTGCCGAGGGCGTCGGTGAAGCGCACCCGTACGCGCAGGTGCTTCTCGTCGGGCGCGGTGCGCGGCTGGACGAGGAGCTGACCACTCATGCCCAGGTGGGCGAGAACCGCCTCGTCCGTGCCGGCGAGCGGCAGCCACAGGTATTTGCCGCGCCGCCGGGGCGTGTCCAGCCGCCTGCCCCGCAGACGGTGCGCGAAGTCGGTGCCTCCCGCGAGATGGCGGCGTACGGCGCGCGGGTGCAGCACTTCGGTCTCGGCGACGGTCCTGCCGTCGACCCAGCGAGCGAGCCCGCGTCGTACGACCTCGACCTCGGGAAGTTCGGGCACGGTGCCTCCTCGGGCATCGAACGGTGCGGGGACGGCGCGACGTCTGCGTCCACGGTGCGTAGGGGCCGCGTCGGCGAAGCACGGCGCGGGGGGGGGGGGGGGGGGGCGCGCCCCCCCCCCCCCCCCCCCCCCCCCCCCCCCCCGCCCCCCCGCGCCGCCCCCGCCCGCGCCCCGGGGGGC
>NZ_JBIAFO010000018.1:34108-151685 GCF_042869355.1 Streptomyces sp. NPDC007088 | reverse complement strand
CGGTGTGTCGGCGGTTGGAGTGCGTGACTCCGCGACAGGGCGCGGAGCGCCGATTAAGCTGGGTCCCAGCCATGAGGAAGCTCTTCTCTTCCGAATTGGTCAGGCCCTCGCCGGGATGCCAGTCCCTGCGGGGGCCCATCTGCGTTCTGGGCGCGTGCAGTTGTGAGGAGGTCTCGGTGTTGCTCGCGGCGAGCATATGCCAGCACAGACGTCGCTTTACCAGCCCGAACGTCCTCGTTCACTCCTACGGGTGAGCTTGGGGACGGGGCCCGGTAGGCAGGTGGGAAGGGTCCTTCTCCCTCGTTCTTTACGGGGTGATGCCGCCCGGCAGCGGGACGCGCGCCACCGGGTCGCGAGTTCCCGCGACCCGGTGACATGAGCGCTGGAACGGGACTCACCGCAGGGCCAGTTCGGCCCACACCGTCTTACGGGGCACGGGCCCCCGCTCGACACCCCAGTCGTCGGACAGGGCCGAGACCAGCAGCAGCCCGCGCCCGCCCTCGTCCTCCGCCCCGGGCACCGAGACCACCGGCTCCCGGTCACGCCGCGTGTCCGTCGCCTCGATACGCAGCGTGTCGGTCGTGGCCCGCATGGACAGCAGGAAGTCCCGCCCGCGCACGTTGCCGTGCGTGACGGCGTTCGCGGCGAGTTCGGCGACGATCTGCGCGGGAGCCTCCAAAGGGATCTCCCAGGAACGCAGTTGCTCGACCGCCAGCAGGCGCGCCAGGCGCGCGCCCCGGAGCGTGGAGGAGAGCTGCACGCTGAAGTGCCGGACGGTTTCGGGGGTGTGGGTGATTTCGTGATTCACGTCACTAAGGTTCGTTCGCTCTGCGTAGGCTGACCAGTGACGACGCTCGTACGGACGGTGACTGTCCCGTGGGTGTCCGGGACGTGTCCAAGTGCTGTCCAAGAGGAAGGGGTGACGTCCGTGACGGTGAGGGAGCCGGAGATTCCGGTACAGCCGGACGGGGACGAGGAGGAGATCGAGCCCAACGCGGTGCTCGGCTTCGTGGCTCGTCAGTTGGTCCTGTGGCGCGAGGGGGCCGGGCTCACCCGCGCCCAACTGGCCAAGGGGATCGGCTACGGCGAGAACCTCGTGTACAAGGTCGAACGCGGTGTCCGCATCCCCCGCCCGGAGTATCTGGAGAAGGTGGACGTGGCGGTCGGGGCCCAGGGCAAGGTCGCCGCGATGTCGGAGGACGTCGCCGAGGCCAGGTACCCGAAGAAGCTGCCCACGCTGATCAAGCTGGAGAAGCAGGCCGTGGAGCTGGGCGCCTACGGCAACCACAACCTCCACGGCCTGTTGCAGACGGAGGAGTACGCGCGGGCGCTGTTCGCGCAGAAGCGACCGGCGCACACGCCGGAGCAGATCGACGAGCTGGTCCGGGACCGCCTCGCGCGACAGGAGATCTTCACGCGAGAGCCGATGGTCACGCTGACCTTCGTGCAGGAAGAGGCCACTCTGCGGCGGCCGATCGGCGGCCGGGCGGCGCTCAGGCGGCAGTTGACACACATACTGGAACTGAGCCGCCTGCGGAACGTGGAATTGCAGGTCATGCCCACCGACACGGAGGAGCACGCCGGGCTGATGGGACAGTTGCAACTCCTGAAGATCCGGGACGGGCGGACGTTCGGGTACTCGGAGGCGCAGTCGGTCAATCGCCTGGTGGACGACCCGAAAAGCCTGCAAGTGCAGGAGCTGCGCTATGGGATCATCCGTGCGCAGGCCCTGACACCGCGCAGGTCGCAGGAATTCATCGAGCAAGTCTTGGGAGACGGCACATGCTGAAGTACTCACCGAAGGATCATGCGGAACTGGCGTGGTTCAAGAGCAGCTACAGCGACTCCAGCGACGGCCCCGATTGTGTGGAGGTGGCCGTGGAGCCGGGTGTGTTGCATGTCCGCGACTCCAAGGACGTACGCCGTCCGGGCCTCGGTTTCGCCCCGGCCGCGTGGTCGGCCTTCGTGTCGTCCGCGCGGATCTGACTGCTCGGCTCGTCGCTCGTTCGTCACGGTCGGCGGCGGTCTTGTGCCGTCGGCCGTCGCGGCTCAGGCTTGGGCGCATGGACGCTTACCGGCACGGCCCGTTGACGTGGTTCAAGAGCAGCTACAGCGACTCCAGTAACGGCCCCGATTGTGTGGAGGTGGCTGTGGAGCCGGGTGTGTCGCACGTCCGTGACTCCAAGGACGTACGCCGTCCGGGCCTCGGTTTCGCCCCGGCCGCGTGGTCGGCGTTCGTGTCGTCCGCGCGGGTCTGACTCCCCGTTCCGTCGCTCGCTCGTCACGGCCGGCGAACACGAACGCCTGCCCAGCGCTCCAGGCGGCCACGGTGACGGCCTGGGCACCGGCGGGGTCTTCGGGACCGTCGCGGTCCTTCCGGCCGCTGTCGGCGGCGCCACGACGTGGTGGTCGCGGCGCCGGCACCCGGCGTGAGCGAGGCGGGGCCGGGCGCGTCAGGAGCGAGTCTCCCGCGCGCCCGGCCCGGATGCGGCCCGCTCGCGTCAGGCGGTCGCGGGCTGAGGCGTCGACGCGGCGAGCCGCCCCGTGCGCGCCAGGCCCAGGACGGCACTCGCGCAGGCCCCGCCGGTCAGGGTCAGCGCGGCCCACACCAGCCACAGCGCCTGGTGCCTCGTGGCGTAGTCCCACAGGGCGCCGGTGATCAGGTTGCCCAGGGTGACGCCGATCCCGGAGACGGTGTTGTAGAGACCGTAGTGGGTGGCGACCAGGCGGTTGCCGGACAGGGAGACGACGGTGTCCATCTCGAAGGGGTAGACGATCGCGCTGCCGGCCGACAGGGCGATCACCGCGGCGGCCAGCGCGGCCGGCGCCACCACTCCCGGCACGGCCCCACCGCTCGCGGCGACGAGAGCGAGCGGCGCGAACGCCAGCCCCATCACGGCGAGGCCGCGCACCAGGGCCTGCTGACCGCTCCAGCGCGCCTTCGCCCAGCCGGTCAGTCTCAGCTGGCCGGTGACGGCCACCGCGGCGGACAGGACGAACAGCAGGCTGGTGGCCGTGGGACCCGCGTTCCCGAACGCCTCCCCGGCGGCCAGCGGCAGCGCGAGATAGACCTGGAAGGACAGCACGTAGGAGCCGGTCATCGCCAGGGAGAACAGCAGGAACGGCCGGTTGGCCGCCACCGCGCGCCACTGCGCCAGCACCCCGCTCTCCCGCCCGTTGCCGTCGCCCGCCCGGCGCGCGGGCAGAAACCGGCCCTGGACCACGGTCAGGGCCGCGAAGACACCCGCCGCCACCAGGCACACCAGGCGGAAGTCGGCGGCCAGCAACGCCAGGCCGACCAGCGGCCCGGCCAGCATTCCGGCCTGGTAGTAGACGTTGAACGTCGCGAACGCCTCCACCCGCCGCTCCTGCCCGGCTTCGGCGGCGAGACAGGCGCGTACGGCCGGATTGAAGAGGGCGCCCGCGAATCCCGTGGCCGCCGACGCGAGGACCAGGACAGGCAGGCTGTCCACGACGCCCAGCAGCGCGAACCCGGCGGTGCGCAGCAGACAGCCGGCCATGATCGGCACCTTGCAGCCGAAGCGGTCGGCGATCGTGCCGCCGATGAGGAACATGCCCTGCTGGGAGAAGTTGCGCACGCCCAGCACGAGGCCGACCGCCCACGCGGCCAGGCCCAGCTCACCGGCGAGGTGGGCGGCGAGGTAGGGCATGAGCATGTAGAAGGCGAGGTTGATGGCGAACTGGTTGGCCATCAGCAGCCGCACCGCGGGCGGGAAACTCCGGGTGGAGGTCCACAGGGTCCTCACCGGGCCGCTCCCGCCAGGGCCGCCGCGCCCGTGCCGGCGGCCCGCGCGGCGGGTGCCGGGTCCAGGACCGTCTCGCACTTCGTCCACCGCGCGACCGCCCGCTCGCCGGGATGGGCGATCCGGTCCGGGGCGGCGGCCGGCTCACAGCCCAGCAACTGGCGCTCCCGGCACCAGGAGTCGTCGAAGACGGTACCGGCGTAGCGGTGCGGGCCGTCGGGGAAGACGGCGGCGATCCGGGCCTCGGCCGGCAGGGTCGCGGCCAGGTGGCGGGCGACCAGGGCGACGGCGCCCACGCTCCATCCGCCGCTCGCGTACCGGGAGCGGGCCAGAGCCCGTGCGGACCAGACCGCTTCTCCGGCGGCGACCCAGTGCACCTCGTCGAACAGGGTGTAGTCGACATTGCGCGGATAGATGCTGCTGCCCAGTCCCCGCATCAGCCGCGGCGCGGCCCGCTGCCCGAAGATGGTGGAACCCGTCGTGTCCACGCCCACGACCTTCAGGCCGGGAAAGTAGCCGCGCAGCACCGAGGCGATACCGGCGGAGTGCCCGCCGGTGCCCACGCTGACCACCAGGGCATCGATCCGTCCGAGCTGGGCGACCAGCTCCCGGGCCAGGCCCGCGTACGCGGCCACGTTGTCGGGATTGTGGTACTGGTCCGGGCACCACGCGCCCGGATACGACGACAGCAGTTCGGCGACGCGGTCGCGACGGGCCTGCTGCCAGCCCCCGGCCGGATGCGGCTCGCGGACCACCCGCACGTCCGCGCCGTAGGCGGTCAGCAGGCCCGACACCAGGGGTTCCATGCCGGGGTCGGTGACCACGGTGACCGGATGGCCGAAGACGATCCCCGCCAGCGCCAGACCCAGGCCGAGCGTGCCGGAGGTCGACTCCACGATCCGCGCGCCGGGCAGCAGGTCACCGCGTTCGCGGGCGCGTTCGACCATGTACAGGGCGGTGCGGTCCTTGATGCCGCCGGGGTTGTGGCCTTCGAGCTTGGCCCAGAAACCGCGCCCGGCCTCCGTGAAGGGCTCACCGACCCACAACACGGGGGTGTCACCCACCAGGGAGGCCGGGGTGTGGGCCCGGCGCGTGGCACCGGTCAGCAACTGGGCGGGCGCCGGGGAGGAAGGCAGGGGAGAGCAGTTCATCGCACAGGTCTCCTGTCGGCCGCCACCGCGCCCCGGTCAAGGGCGTGGCGGGCCGGTGGTGTTCGAGGACGGAACCATGAGTGGACGACGACGTCACCGGGCGCCCGTGTCACGCGGGCGCGGCCGGGGACGAGGTCCCCTCAGGTCCGCCACACCCCCAGCACGGCCCGCGTCCGGCCGTGCTCCGCAGGGCCTTCGCCGCCTTCGCCGCGCCGCGACGCCCGGCTCCTGCCGGGCGCCGCCGGGGCGGGAGCGGCCATCAGTGGACCGCCGCCGGTCGCCGGGGGGACCGGCAGGCCCGTCCGGGGACCGGCGGCGGCGGGCTCGTCCACGCCGGCGCACCCCACGGCGGTGCCGTGGTCGCACGGTGCGGGAGCGGACACCACGGCGGGATGCGTGTGCGGGAAGGCGGCCGCCGCGGCAACGGGCAGGGAATCCGTGCGCGGCAGCCCGGCAGCCTGTGCGCCGTGGGCGCAGCCGAGCAGGTGCAGCAGCCCGGCCACCACCGTGACCAGCGCGAGCCGCCACAGCACGGACCGAGGTACGCGACGTCCCGCCCTCATCAGCACGACACGAAGGGTATGCGATCCGTTACGTAAAGTGCTTGTTAGGGGCCTTGTCTCGCGTACGGCCCTGTGCCCGCGCAGGCGGTGGGAGGGGTGCCGTGACGTGTGTGGGGTGCGGCCCGGCCCCGTTCTGTCCGTGGCCCCGGCTCCACGCCCGCCCGCCCCCCGGTACCGCTCCCGCTCTCGTTCCACATCGTGGCAACCCTCCAAGACCGGCCCGGCATCACTGTCCCGTACCCGGCCACCGCGCGGACGCGTACCGCCGGAGACTTGAGGGACCGGCGCCCGTGGGAGGCGGTGTCGCGGAACGCGCCGACCGCTCTTGCGGGAGCGCGTCGTGACGGTCGCTTCCCGGCCAGCGGCGACTCGGCCCGAGAGCACCCCCGAACGGCGAGGAACCCCATGAGTGAACGTGTTGTCGTACCCCGGAATCGTGGATTCCTGTTCTTCGACTCCCACCCCGCCGGGTGCGCGCGGCTCGTCGAGGACATGTGGCGGGACACGCCGCCGCCCGCGCGGGACACGTCCGGGAAGGCGGATGCCGGGGCGGAGAGGCCCGTCGCTCTCGTCATCGGCTCCTCCGCCGGATACGGCCTCGCCGCCACGGTCGCGGGCCTCGCGCACGTCGGGGTCCGGGGGATCGGCGTGAGCTTCGAGAAGGCGCCGGACCGGCGTACCGGAACGGCCGGGTGGTACCGCACGGCGGCGACCGCCGCGCTCGCGGCCCGGCACGGGCACGACTTCGTGTTCCTCAACGGCGACGCCTTCGGTGACGACATGAAGGACACCGTCGCCCGGCTCGTCACGGACCGCTTCGGCGGGAAGGTCGACTACCTCGTCTACTCGGTCGCCGCTCCCCGGCGCACCGACCCGGACACCGGCGAGAAGTACGCCTCCGTGCTCAAGCCGGTCGGCGCGGCGCACCGTACGAAGACCCTCGTCTTCGACGGCGACGGACGGCCCGAGGTCACGAGCGTCGAAACGGCCCCCGCCGAGGGCGACGACATCCGGCAGACCATCGGCGTCATGGGCGGCGCCGACTGGCGGCGCTGGGTCGAGCGGCTCGCCGAACGCGGCCTGCTGGCCGAGGGGTTCACCACGGCGGCCCTCTCCTACATCGGGTCCCCGCTGACCGCCGCCCTCTACCGGCGGGGCACGATCGGGGCGGCCAAGGCCGACCTGGAGCGGACCGCCCGCGACCTGGCCGGCTACCTCAAGGCGTACGGCGGCCGGGCCGTCACCTCCGTCAACGGCGCGGCCGTCACCCAGTCGTCCACCGCGATCCCCGGTATCGCGCTCTACCTCGGGCTGCTGCGCAGGGAGTTGGGGGACGGCCTCGTCCCGCCGGTCGTCCAGCTCACCGCGCTCTGGGACCAGCTCACCGGCGCCGCGCCCCTCGACCTGGACGAGGAGGGCCGCGTACGGCTCGACACGTGGGAGCTGGCTCCGGAGGTCCAGGCGGCGATCGGTGACCGCTGGCAGGGCGCGGACAACGGGAACATCGCGGAACTCGCCGACCTCGACTGGTTCCGTACGCAGGTCGAGCGGCTGTACGGCTTCTCCGTCCCCGGGGTCGACTACGGCGCCCCCGTCGAGACCGACGTCCCGTGGCCCGCCGCCACCTGAGCGGACGGAGGTCCGGCTCACGCCCCTCGCGGACCTGACGGAAGGTGCGTTGATCCCGGCCGGGGCCGGTCCGGCGGACGTAAAGTCGCGGGCATGACCCGGAGGAGAGGCCCCGAACGGCGGCCGTACGCGGGGCGGACCCGCGCCGGCACGGACCGGGCGGACCGGCTGGACCGGCTGGACCGGGCGGACCTGCTGGAGCCCCTGGCCCGGCTGGACCGCTTCGGCTTCGGTCGCCGGGCCGTGGGCAGCTCCGTCCGGCGGGCCGACCTGGAGGTACCGGCGTGATCGATGCGACCGCCCATGTCCGGGTGGCCAGGCCCTCGCGGGACCTGGCCGCCGCCGAACGGTTCTACGTGGACGGTCTCGGGCTGTCCGTCCTGTGGCGCACCACCGAACGCGTCCCGGGGGAACACGATCTGGTGATGGTCGGCCCGGCCGGGGGCGCCTGGCACTTCGAGCTGACGCACGACCCGGAGCGCCCGCTGGAGCCGAGCCCGACGGTGGACGACCTGTTCGTGGTCTACCTCGGTGAACCGGTGGACGAGTCCCTGACCGGACGTCTGGTGGCCGCCGGTGGCACCCGGGTCCCGGCCCACAACCCGTACTGGGACGAGCACGGCGTCACGGTCGCCGACCCGGACGGCTACCGCCTGGTGCTCTGCTCCCGTTCCTGGCCCTGAGCGACTTGCCGCCCACGGCCGACAGGCCGGGTCGCAGCCGACACGCGTCGGCGCCGGGACGTCGGGGCCGGGCGGGGAGTCTTGGGCGGGGGATTAGCTTAGGCTAACCTAAGCTTCATGCCGAAGAATCCCCGGCTCACGCCGACAGAACCGTCTCTGTTCCGCGCTGAGGTGCTCCGCAGCGAGCGCGTCACCCCGTCGATGCAACGCGTGACGGTGACCGGTGCCGACCTCGGGGAGTTCCCCTGGCGCGGCTACGACCACTGGTTCCGTCTCTTCCTGCGGCTGCCGCACCAGGAGGAGTTCGTACTCCCGGAGCTGTCGGGCTCGCGCTGGTGGGAACCGTACCTGGCGATCCCGGAGGACGTCCGGCCGCACTGCGCCAACTACACGGTCGCGGGCTTCCGTCCCGAAGTGGCCGAACTGGACATCGACTTCGTCGTGCACCGCGGACCGACCGGGGAGATCGACGGCGCGGCGGCGATCTGGGCGTGCGCCGCCGAGCCCGGCGATCCCCTCGCCCTGCTCGACCAGGGAATCGTCTTCGACTGCCCGGACGACGCCTCCGAGGTGCTCGTCGTCGCCGACGAGAGCGGCCTGCCGGCCACGGCCGGGGTCCTGCGCTCGCTGCCGCCGGACACCGTCGGCCGGGTCATCCAGGAAGTCCCGGTGGCGGGTGACTGCCGCGACCTCGACGCACCGCGCGGGGTGGCCGTGACCTGGGTGGTCCGCGGCGACGCCGCGGCGGTCCCCGGCGCCGCCGCGCTCGCCGAACTCCGCCGCCACCAGTCGGTCGGGGAGAGCGGTTACGCGTTCGTGGTCGGGGAGTCGACACTCGCCACCGAGGCGCGCCGCCACCTGCACCGCGCGGGCCTGGCCAAGAACCGCATCACGTTCTCCGGCTACTGGAAGCACGAAGGGGCCAAGGCCGCTTGAAGGGTGGCCGGGTGCCGGGTGCCGGGTGCGGGGTGCCGGTGGCTGGTGACCGGTGGCCGGTGGGTGTGTGGCAGAAAGGTTCACCCGGTAGTGCTATTGGCCCATTGAGGCGGCGACGCGTTGTCCTGATACCTCCCTCCCGCGCCGGTTCGGCATAGTTCTCGCCAAGTCGTTCCCGGCGTCGAGGACACCAGAGGGCTCAGGTGCGCAGGTCTCTTTCGTTGTTGTTCACCGTGTCGCTGCTCGGCGCGATCGTCTCCGTAGTGGTCGCGGTCTCGTCCTTCTCCGCCACCGCCCCCAAAGCCACTCACCGCTGCGTGATGCGGGAGGAGCCTCCCCGGGTGAGCGGGGGAGGGCGGATCGAGGCGCGGGTCCGGCAGACCTGCGCGGGGAGCGGCTGGAAGACCCAGTGGGTGAAGGCGCGCATCCTCAGCCGGAGTTGCGAACGCGGTTGCCGCAACAGAGTCGTCATGACGTACGCGCGCAGCCCCCTGCGGGGCGCCGACGACCGGGTCGCCGAGTTCAGCGGCGGCGTCCGGTGCGCGCGCTCCGACGAGCCCCGGTGGTTCGTCGTGGAGGGCAGCTCCTACCTCAGGGACGGCGACTTCCAGGCCCGGGGATCATCGGCCGCGGTCCGGCTGGCCTGCGCGAACTGACCTGAGACGGTCCGCTTCCTGCGAGGGCGCACCGCGTGCGCGCCGCACCCCGGCGGACGGCGGCGCGAGCCGCCCGGCCCACGGGACGGCCCTCCGGCGCGCTGCGGCAGGATGGCGGAATGCCGACCGAACCGGGCCCGATCGAACTGGACGTACGAGAACTGCGGGCCGTCACGGGCTGGGCCGCCGAGTGCGCGAGCAGGGTGCTGCCGCTCTTCGAGCAGGACCGCCCCGGGGACCCGCGCCCCCGCGAAGCCGTCGAGGCGGCACGTGCCTTCGCGGCGGGCGGCCCGCGCACCACGGCTCTGCGGCAGAGCGCGTGGGCGGCGTACAAGGCGGCCCGCGAGGCCGCCACCCCCGCGGCCGCCGCCGCTGCCCGGTCGGCGAGCCACGCGGCCGCCGCCGCGTTCCTCCATCCCAGGGCCAGCGCCCATCAGGTGAAACACGTCCTCGGCTCGGCAGCGCAGGCCGCACTGGCGGAGGAGGAGAACCCGGCGGGCGGACGCGGCCCCGCCGAGGGAACCGGGCAGTGGGCGCTGCGCCACGCACCACGGGAGGCCGGGGCCGTGCTCGGCCGACTGCCCGCCGCGCCTCCGGGAGGCGGACGCGCGGGCGAGCACCTCCGGGCACTCGACGCCGCCCTCCGCGCCGGAGGACACACGGGGTGAGAGCGCGGCCCTCCTCAGGGCCGCAGCAGCCCGAACCCCTGGAGCGCCCGCTCCAGTTCCTCCGCCGAGGTGTACTCGTGCGTCCGCATGCCCACCTTCGCCGCGCCCTCGGTGTTGACGGGTTTGTCGTCGATCAGGAGGGAGCGTTCGGGGGCCGCTCCGGTCACCCGCAGAACCGCCTCGTACGCCGCCGGGTCGGGCTTCGTCACTTTGAGGTCGCAGCTGAAGAAGAGGTGCGCGAAGCCCTCAAGGGCGGGCGAACCCTCCAGGGCCCGCGCCAGGTCCCCCGGGGCGTCCGACAGCAGGGCCAGGGGCACCTCGCCCCGCAGCCGGCGGGCCAGCCGGACCGTCGGCTCGTGCGGGCTCAGGCAGTTGCCGATGTCGATGGACCACAGGCGCTGGCGTCGCTCCGCGTCCCAGCCGGCGTCCAGGTCGGCGTCGACCAGTTCCCAGAAGCGGGCGGCCGAGGCCCAGACGTTGTAGGCCGGGCGGTGCCGGTGCCAGGCCTCCCAGAAACGGTCGGCGGGCACGCCCGCCGCCTCCTCCAGGGCGCGGCGCATGTGCGGCGGACGGGTGCGGGCAAGCACTTCGGCGTAGTCGAAAACCACGAGGTCCCAGGGCATCACAAAGACTCCCGTCCTGTTCGTGTCCGTTCGGGTCTTTCCGTGCGTGTTCGCGTGTGCATGTGTGTTCGTCCGTGCCCGTGCCCGTGCCCGTCCCGAGTGCGAGTGCGAGTGCGTGTGCGTGTGCGTTCGCGTCGGCGGATCGGGTGCGGGTGCGGGCCGCGTGCTCAGGCTCCGTCCTCATCGGCCTTCCCGGACGCGTCGAAGGCCGAGTCGAAGGCGGCGGCGCTGGGGCGCACGCGGGTGAGGGCGCGGACGTAGCGGAGGGCGTCCGGCGCCGCGACGCCGCGGTCCATGCCCGCGTCCTCCCACTCGACCGACAACGGGCCCGCGTAGCCGATGTAGTTGAGCGCGCGCAGCAGGGACTCGAAGTCGACCTGGCCGTGGCCCGGCGTGACGAAGTCCCAGCCCCGGCGGGGATTCCCCCACGGCAGGTGGGAGCCGAGCACGCCGGCGCGGCCGTCCTCGCGGCGCACCGCGTCCTTCAGGTCGACGTGGTAGATCCGCTCGCGGTAGTCGACGGCGAAGACCGCCGGGTCCAGTCCCTGCCACAGGAAATGGCTCGGATCGAGGTTGAGCCCGAAGGCCGGGCGGTGGCCGAGGACGTCCAGGGTGCGGGCGGTGGTCCAGTAGTCGTAGGCGACCTCCGTCGGATGCACCTCCAGCGCGAAACGCACCCCGGCCGCGTCGAACGCGTCCAGGACCGGGTGCAGACGCGAGGCGAACTCCCGGTAACCGGCGTCGATGTCGTCCTGCTCGACCGGCGGGAACAGCATGAACATGTGCCACACGGGCGAGCCCGTGAACCCCACGACGGTGTCCGCCCCCAGCCGGGCCGCGGCGGCGGGCAGCGCCGTCATCACGCGCGCCGCCCGCTTCCGCACGCCCTCCGGGTCGCCGTCGCCCCAGATCTCCGGCGGGAGGAGTCGGCGGTGCCGGTGGTCCACCGGATCGCACAGCGCCTGCCCGATCATGTGCGCCGCCAGGGCGTGCACGCGCAGTCCGTGCGCGTCGAGCAGGGCCCGGACCTCGTCCGCGTACGAGGGGTCGGCGGCGGCCCGGACCGCGTCGAAGTGCCGGGGGTGGCAGGCCAGGGCCAGACCGTCGTAGCCCCAGGACGCGGCGTCCCGGCACAGGTCGGGCAGTGGGACGTCCGTCCACTGGACGGTGGTCAGGGTGACCGGCCGGCCTCCCGCGTCGTTCGTCTCGTTCGCGTTCACCTCGTGCACGTCCTCACGTCGTCAGTCCCTCACGTCCTCGCCCGCCCGTCCCCGCCCGCCACGCCGTCCCGTCCCTCGCGGACGGGACGGCGCGGTTCAGGCCGCGGGCTCCCCGGGGGTGGACAGGAACCCCGCCAGGTCCAGCAGTTCGGACAGGACGGCCGAGCGCTGGGCGGGATCGTGCGCGGCCCGGCCGAGCCCCATGCCGTCCGGCAGGGGCCGGTCACCGGAGCGCAGCAGGCCGGTCACCACTCCGGGGGTCACGGCTCCGCCGTAGGCGACACGGGTGGGGTGGCCGAAGGCCGCGCACCGCTCGCGCAGCAGGGCGCAGACCGACGCGATCACCCCGCTCCCGGCCGGGGTGCCCGCCGCGGAGGTCCAGGCCGGCTCGTACAGCCAGGTCACCGGTGCCCGGGGCGGCAGACGCTCCAGTACGGCCTCGGCCTGCACCCGCACCGACTCAAGCGCCGGCGCGAGCGGCAGCGGGCGTTCCTCGCCGACGCACACGAGCGGCAGCAGCCCCCGCCCGGCGGCCGAGGCGGCCTTGCGGCCCACCTCCGCGTCGCTCTCCCCGTGCGTCGTACGCCGCTCGTGGTGCCCCGTCATGACCCAGGAACAGCCGCTCGCCGCGAGCGCGGAGGCAGGGATGTCACCGGTCGGGGGAGTCTCGTCCGCGGCCACGTCCTGAGCGCCCCAGCCGATCCCCGTGCCCGCGAACACGGACGCGGCCCGGTCCAGGAGCTGGGCGGGAACGAGTACGACGAAGCCCACGCGGGCGAGCGCGTCGGCGTCCGGCAGCAGGCCGTCACACCACGCGCCGAAGCCCGAACTGTCCAGCAGCGCTTTGGTGTTGGTGCAGGAGAGGAACCGGGGCAGGCCCGTGGTTGCCGTCATGGGTCACTCCATGTTGGTGTGGCGGCGCCGCATGTCCTCGTCGTGCACCGCGCCGGCCCGCTCCAGAGCGAGGACCACCGAGTCGAAGAACAGCAGAGCGGTCTGCTCGAAGAGCGTCCCGATGAACTGCTCCGAGCGGCCGGGCGCCCGGCCGCGGCTGTACTCCCGCAGGACCACCAGCATGTCCGCCCGGCGCCCCAGCGTGGAGTCCGGTTCGCCGACCACCGCGGCGAGCCCCGCGCCGGCCTCCACCGCGGAGGTTGCGAGCTGGACGACCCCACTGGTCTCCCCGGAGCCGCTGCACGCGACCACCAGATCCCCCTGGCCCACGGGCGGGGCCGTCACGTCCGAGTACACGGACGTGGGGACACCCATGTGCGCGAGGCGCATCGCGAAGGCCTCGATCGCCAGCTTCGACCGTCCGGCGCCCACGACGACGACCTGACGGGCCCCGGCCAGCGCGTTGACGAGGGCGGCCGCCTGGTCCGGGGACACCTCGCCGAGCGCGACCCCGGTCTCCGCGCTCACGACGTCCCGCGCGTCGCGGAACGACTGTGGGCACTGCTTCAGGGCCTCGGCGGAGAAGGCGACGGAGGCCTGCGTGCCGCAGGTGCCCGCTGTGGGGCCCGGACGAGTGGGGGAGCCGGCCGAGGACGAGGTGCTGGGCTGGTCGGTTTTCTGTATCACGCTGGTTGACTCCGTGAGGCTATGGCTCCTGGAGGGGAGCGGAGGGAAGCGGAGAGCGATATCGCGACAGCGGAAGGTGACGAGAGGTCCTGTGTCCGTTCGGTGCGTGCTCTGCTCCGTGCGCGGTCGCGGCGAGTCCGGCTCGGGTGCCGCGTGGACTGCCCTTCGATGTGCGGCTTTTGCCATGCTTTCACATGATTTCGGGTTCGTCGTCCGGAAGCGGGGAGGGCCTCCCGCTCGCCGCCCGTTGGTCACCAACAGGGCTGCGTGGGGCAGGAGTTGCCGTCGGATCGGGCGGGGCTGCCGGACAGTCGCGGGCTGCCGGCCCCTCACGTCATGGCGAGCCACGGGGCGACTCCCGCGAGCGCGAACAGGGTGAGGTCGAGGTCCGTCTCCCTGGCCTCGCCGTGGGGCGGGTGCAGGCCCGGTGCCGGCATCCGGAACCCGACGAGGCGGAGTGCGGCCGGCAGGGCGAGGGCGGTCGCGATCCTCGTCCTCCTCCTGCCGCCGCTGTCGCCTCGGTCACCCCGGTCACCCCGGTCACCCCGGTCGCCTGGAGCAGCCGCCTCGGGACCGTGCCCACCCGGCAGCCCGTCCGGGCGCCGGCCGCGCTCCTGGTCCTGCATGGCCTTCCCGCCGGGATCTCGACGTGCGTCCGTCCTCCGAAAGCGAGAGCCGTTGAGCCGGTCCCGGGGTGGCGCGGTACTGGAGCAGTTCCGGTTCGGTTCCAGCTCAGGCTCCGGCTCCGGCTCCGGGGCGGTCCCGAGGGGCGTAGCGCGCCCTGCCTCCGTCACCGAGTCCGCACCCCCGCCCCGGAATTCGGTGGACCCGGGGTGACTGCCGAGGGCATGATCACCCCTCGCGGCGCACCGTCGTGCGCCGCCTTCGGGGGAGGGCGGTCGGGTGGCCCGACACGAAGGCGGACGGCTACGGAGCCCGTCGCCAAGCCGCCCGAGGATCACGACGTCCTCCGCACGGCCGGTACGGGCGGCCACGACGCGGGGCGCCGTACCGGAGGGCCACCAGTACCTTCCGCGGACCCGCCGGGTGAAGAAGGGCGGTACGGAGACCCCCGCCGACTGGAGGACCGACCGCGTGAAGCACCAGCCGACACCAGCCGAAGGAGCCCCATGACGGAACCGAACCAGCGGCCGGAGCGGGGCGCGTCCGGCCCCGGGCCGCTCCCGGTCACCGATCCCGAGACCCTCCACCCCATGCCGGGGCAGCCGCGCGTGGTGCTGCTCAAACCGCTCGTGACCTCGCCGCTCATCGAGGTCGGCGCGTACTCGTACTACGACGACCCGGACGAGCCCGAGGCGTTCGAGACGCGCAACGTCCTTTACCACTACGGGCCCGAGCGCCTCGTGATCGGGAAGTTCTGCGCCCTCGCCACGGGCGTGCGTTTCCTCATGAACGGCGCCAACCACCGCATGGACGGGATCTCGACCTTCCCCTTCCCCACCATGGGCGGACCCTGGGCCGACCACTTCGGGCTGCTCGCCGGGCTGCCCGGACGCGGCGACACCGTCGTCGGCAACGACGTGTGGCTCGGCAACGGGGCCACCGTGCTGCCCGGCGTACGCATCGGACACGGGGCGATCGTCGGCGCCGGGTCCCTCGTGACCCACGACGTGCCCGACTACGCGGTCGTCGGCGGCAACCCGGCCCGCGTCCTGCGCCTGCGTTTCACCGAGGACGAGATCGCCCGGCTGCTCGCCCTCGCCTGGTGGGACTGGCCCGTCGAACACCTCACCGCGCACCTGCCCACGCTCATGACGGGGGACGTCGCGGCCCTCGAAGCGGTGGCCCCTGCGGGGAGCTGAGCGCCGCGCGGGGCCCCGGGGGAGGGGCCGGCGGAGGGCGGACGACGGGGGAGCGGGGCGCGGGACCGCCCGGCCGGGGCCGGGGCGCCAGTCATCTTTCCTTCACTTTTCCCGGTCGCTACGATCACTTCGTTCACGTAGGTGATCGTTATGTGTTCGAAAATGGCCAGTCGGCCAGACGGGGAGTGAACAGGTGCCCGGACTCCGTGGCGTCCACAAGGTCCGGCGGGGTGCGCTGACCGGCGCGGCGGCGCTCGCCTGCGCGGCGGCCCTGCTCGCCACACCGGCCGCGGCCGGGGAGGAACCCGCCGACTCCGATGCCGCCTTCCCGGCGGGCGCGACGCTCTCCGAGGGAGTCGACCAGAGCCCCGCGACCGACGGCGCCACCGAGGCCGGACCGGAGACGGCACCGGACGCGACCGTCTCCGCCAGATCGGCGGCGGCCACCTCCGCCTCCTCGGGCCCCCCGTCCGACTGCATCGGCCGCACCGCCGCCTACGGCTCCTCGGCCTGCTTCGTCCCCGACGGCGACGTCGTATGGGTCCTGGACACCGAGAAGGACGGCATGTCCGCCGCCGCCGGCATCTACACCGACTACGGCCGCGCCCCCGAGGCATGCCTCAACAAGTCCGGCGTGAACCACTGGGTGAAGTGCGACTTCGACTACTCGGAGAAGGGCAGGGTCCAGCTCCGGGCCTTCCGCTACGACACCGACACCGACAAGTTCTACGTCCCCGAGGCGTACTCCGACTGGCTCCCGGTGAACGGCAGGTACTGAGGCGCGGCGCGGCTACCGGGCCTCCGGCCCCGACGCGGACTCGGACGCGGCGAAGACCTCGTCGAGGGTGGTGGCGGTGATGGCGCGGTCGAGCCAGCGGGTGAGGGTGTGGGTGTCTCCGCAGTCCATGACGCGGGCGCGCGTCGACTCGGGAACCTCGAAGCCGCGCCCTACGAGAACCCGCAGAAGGGACTTCGCCTCGCCCCGGGCCTCGCCCAGGGCTTCGCCCTCCGCCCTTCCCTCGTCCCGGATCTCCTGGGACAGCGGTGACGTGTAGAAGGAGAGATCGGCTGCCACGAGGTTCCTCCACTGGTGTGCGGCGCGGCCTCTGCCGAGGCCCTGTGCGGTGAGTTCGACGAAGGTGTTGGCCTGGTCCTCGGGCACGTCCCGAAGGGCCGTGGACAGTGCCTTCAGTATCGCATCGACGTCCGGGTCGGCGGCGTGGGTCACGGCCGAAAGGACGGTCAGGGGAATGTCTGCGCGAGCCCGGTCGGGGTCGGTGACGACCGGCATGTTGTGCGGGCCCACGACCAGGGGGCGCAGGGTGATCGTGGGCCACTCCGGGGTGCCCATGTGACGGGGCTCGGCCGCCCAGGACGCCGTCGCGCGGCTCTGGCACACGACCATCAGGACCGTCGGCAGCGCGTACTTGCTGCGCAGGTAGGTGACGTAGTACGCCCAGGCGTCCGGTTTCGCGTGGTCCTTCTTGCCCTGGGCCTCGACGGCGAGGAGGAAGGAGCCGCCCTCCTCCTTGCCCTCGACCTTCAGCAGGGTGTCCACCCGGCGCTCCAGCGGGCTGTTCTCCGTGAGGTCCGTCGGCAGGAGGCTCACGGCCACCGGTTCCTCGGCCGCCAGGCCGAGCGTGCGGAAGACGCGGGCGTAGAGCGTCGGGTCCTGCTGGAAGACCCGGTGCATCGCTTCGTGGGGTGCGCTGACCATGAGGCGAAGGTAGGGCCGGAGAGCCGCCGGACGGCTGCATATGCCGGAGTCATGCTCGAAGAGGTGATACCGGCCACTCCCGGGTTGACCCGCGCCGGTCCCCGCGCCCGTACCCGCGTTTGATACCCGCCCCGCCCGGGGTAAGCTGCTTGACCCGATTGGCCGGGGCCCCGGCCCGTGTGGCACACTGAACAGGTTGCTCGGTTGAGTGCCGATGCTGCGCGCCTCCCGCCGGGAGGACCTGAAGCGAGTCCCACAGTACTCGTCGGCCCCACGCGGGCCGGACGTACGGGAATCTTCGGGGAAGCGTACGCGGGGTGCCGGCCAGGCGCCCGGTGGATGTTCTTCCATCACAACCCCGCGGTCACGGATCGCAGACCCTCAGCGGTTTTCTGTTGGCGGGGATGCGACACGCCCGACCGCGTGGGTCGGACAGGACAGCAGGACCACCGGGTCCCACGAGCGTGACGAGAGACAGGACTACCAAGTAGCCATGGCGGGACAGAAGATCCGCATCCGGCTCAAGGCCTACGACCACGAGGTCATCGACTCTTCGGCGAAGAAGATCGTCGAGACGGTGACCCGCACTGGTGCGTCGGTCGCAGGCCCGGTGCCGCTGCCCACAGAGAAGAACGTGTACTGCGTCATCAAGTCGCCGCACAAGTACAAGGACTCGCGCGAGCACTTCGAGATGCGCACGCACAAGCGCCTGATCGACATCCTCGACCCGACGCCGAAGACCGTTGACTCGCTGATGCGCCTCGACCTTCCGGCCGGCGTCGACATCGAGATCAAGCTCTGAAGGGCGCGCGAGAGATGACCAAGCAGATCAAGGGCGTCCTGGGCGAGAAGCTCGGCATGACCCAGGTCTGGGACGACAACAACCGCGTCGTCCCGGTGACCGTGGTCAAGGCCGGACCCTGCGTCGTGACCCAGGTCCGTACGAATGACTCCGACGGCTACGAGTCGGTCCAGATCGCCTTCGGCGAGATCGACCCGCGCAAGGTGAACAAGCCCCTCAAGGGCCACTTCGCCAAGGCCGACGTGACCCCCCGCCGCCACCTCGTCGAGATCCGTACCGCTGACGCCAGCGAGTACACCCTCGGCCAGGAGGTCAACGCCGAGACCTTCGAGTCCGGCGTGAAGGTGGACGTCACCGGCAAGAGCAAGGGCAAGGGCTTCGCCGGTGTCATGAAGCGTCACAACTTCAAGGGCCTCGGCGCCGGTCACGGCACCCAGCGCAAGCACCGCTCGCCCGGTTCCATCGGTGGCTGCGCCACCCCGGGCCGCGTCTTCAAGGGCCTCCGCATGGCGGGCCGTATGGGCGGCGAGCGAGTCACCACCCAGAACCTGACCGTCCACGCCGTTGACGCGGAGAAGGGACTGCTCCTCATCAAGGGCGCCGTCCCCGGTCCGAACGGCGGCCTCGTCCTGGTCCGTACTGCGGCCAAGGGGGTCTGAGGTAACAATGAGCACCATTGACATCCTTTCGCCCGCGGGCGACAAGGCCGGGACCGTCGAACTCCCCTCGGAGATCTTCGACGCGAAGATCAGCATTCCGCTGATCCACCAGGTCGTCGTCGCTCAGCTGGCCGCTGCCCGCCAGGGCACGCACAAGACGAAGACCCGTGGCGAGGTCCGCGGCGGTGGCCGCAAGCCGTACCGCCAGAAGGGCACCGGCCGCGCCCGTCAGGGTTCGACCCGCGCTCCGCAGTTCGCCGGCGGTGGCGTCGTCCACGGCCCCGTGCCGCGCGACTACTCGCAGCGCACGCCCAAGAAGATGAAGGCCGCCGCCCTGCGCGGAGCCCTCACCGACCGGGCCCGCAACGAGCGCATCCACGTCGTCTCCGGCGTGGTCGAGGGCGCTGCCTCCACGAAGGCCGCGAAGAGCCTGCTCGGCAAGATCAGTGAGCGCAAGAACGTGCTCCTGATCGTCGAGCGCGCCGACGAGGCCGCGTGGCTGTCCGCCCGCAACCTGCCCCAGGTGCACCTCCTGGAGCCGGGCCAGCTGAACACGTACGACGTTCTCGTCTCGGACGACGTGGTCTTCACCCAGGCCGCCTTCGAGTCCTTCGTGTCCGGCCCGAGCAAGGCCACTGACACCGAAGGGAGCGAAGCCTGATGGCTACGCGTCACCCGAGCATCGCCCCCAAGGCGGCCAAGGCCGCCAAGGCGGCGCGCATCGCCAAGGCGAAGCGCCACGCCACCGAGGGCAAGAACACCGTTGAGACGCCGCTGAGCAAGAGCTTCACGGACCCCCGTGACGTTCTCATCCGCCCGGTCGTCTCCGAGAAGAGCTACGCGCTGCTCGACGAGGGCAAGTACACCTTCGTCGTCGACACGCGTGCCAACAAGACCCAGATCAAGCAGGCCGTCCAGGCGGTCTTCGAGGTCAAGGTCACCGGGGTCAACACGATCAACCGCCAGGGCAAGCGCAAGCGGACCCGCACGGGCTTCGGCAAGCGTGCCGACAGCAAGCGCGCGATCGTGACCCTCGCCGAGGGCGACCGTATCGACATCTTCGGCGGTCCGACCTCCTGACGGAGGTCCGGATCGTCCGATATCGGACGAGGACTTAAGAATGGGTATCCGCAAGTACAAGCCGACGACTCCGGGCCGTCGTGGCTCCAGCGTCGCCGACTTCGTCGAGGTCACGCGGTCCACGCCGGAGAAGTCGCTGGTCCGCCCTCTGCACAGCAAGGGCGGCCGTAACAACGCCGGTCGTGTGACCGTTCGCCACCAGGGTGGCGGACACAAGCGCGCCTACCGAGTGATCGACTTCCGTCGTCACGACAAGGACGGCGTGCCGGCGAAGGTCGCGCACATCGAGTACGACCCCAACCGCACCGCGCGCATCGCGCTGCTGCACTACGCCGACGGCGAGAAGCGCTACATCCTCGCGCCGCGCGGCCTCGTGCAGGGTGACCGGGTCGAGAACGGCCAGGGCGCCGACATCAAGCCCGGCAACAACCTGCCGCTGCGCCACATCCCGGTCGGTACGACCGTGCACGCCATCGAGCTGCGGCCCGGCGGCGGCGCGAAGTTCGCCCGCTCCGCGGGTGCCTCCGTGCAGCTGCTGGCTCGTGAGGGCGCCATGGCGACCCTGCGTATGCCGTCCGGCGAGATCCGCATGGTGGACGCGCGCTGCCGCGCCACCGTCGGTGAGGTCGGCAACGCCGAGCAGTCGAACATCAACTGGGGCAAGGCCGGCCGTATGCGCTGGAAGGGCGTCCGCCCGACCGTCCGCGGTGTCGCGATGAACCCGGTTGATCACCCCCACGGTGGTGGTGAGGGCAAGACCTCCGGTGGTCGCCACCCGGTCAGCCCCTGGGGTCAGAAGGAGGGTCGTACGCGCTCTCCCAAGAAGGCGAGCAGCAAGTACATCGTCCGCCGCCGCAAGACGAACAAGAAGCGCTAGGAGCGGGTTTAGATGCCGCGCAGTCTCAAGAAGGGGCCCTTCGTCGACGACCACCTCATCAAGAAGGTGGACGTACAGAACGAGGCCGGCACCAAGAACGTCATCAAGACCTGGTCCCGCCGCTCGATGATCATCCCGGCGATGCTCGGACACACCATCGCGGTGCACAACGGCAAGACCCACATCCCGGTGTTTGTCACCGAGTCCATGGTCGGCCACAAGCTCGGCGAGTTCTCGCCGACGCGCACCTTCCGGGGCCACATCAAGGACGACCGGAAGTCGAAGCGCCGCTAAGCGCGGGGTGGATTGACCAATGACAGACACTGAAGGGACAACCATGGAAGCCAGGGCCCAGGCGCGGTACATCCGCGTCACGCCCATGAAGGCCCGCCGGGTGGTGGACCTCATCCGTGGCATGGACGCCACGGAGGCCCAGGCGGTCCTGCGCTTCGCCCCGCAGGCCGCGAGCGTGCCCGTCGGCAAGGTGCTGGACAGCGCCATCGCCAACGCCGCGCACAACTACGACCACACCGACTCCTCTTCGCTGGTCATCAGCGAGGCGTACGTCGATGAGGGCCCGACTCTGAAGCGTTTCCGTCCGCGTGCCCAGGGGCGTGCCTACCGGATTCGCAAGCGGACCAGCCACATCACCGTGGTCGTCAGCGCCAAGGAAGGAACCCGGTAATGGGCCAGAAGGTAAACCCGCACGGGTTCCGGCTCGGCATCACCACCGACTTCAAGTCCCGGTGGTACGCCGACAAGCTGTACAAGGACTACGTCAAGGAAGACGTCGCCATCCGCCGGATGATGACGAAGGGCATGGAGCGGGCCGGCATCTCGAAGGTCGAGATCGAGCGCACCCGTGACCGCGTCCGCGTCGACATCCACACCGCCCGGCCGGGCATCGTCATCGGCCGTCGCGGCGCGGAGGCCGACCGTATCCGCGGCGAGCTGGAGAAGCTCACCGGCAAGCAGGTCCAGCTGAACATCCTTGAGGTCAAGAACCCCGAGGTGGACGCTCAGCTGGTCGCGCAGGCCGTCGCCGAGCAGCTGTCCTCCCGCGTCTCCTTCCGTCGGGCCATGCGCAAGAGCATGCAGTCGACGATGAAGGCCGGCGCCAAGGGCATCAAGATCCAGTGCGGTGGCCGCCTCGGCGGCGCCGAGATGTCCCGCTCGGAGTTCTACCGCGAGGGCCGTGTGCCCCTGCACACGCTCCGCGCGAACGTCGACTACGGCTTCTTCGAGGCCAAGACGACCTTCGGCCGCATCGGTGTGAAGGTCTGGATCTACAAGGGCGACGTCAAGAACATCGCCGAGGTTCGCGCCGAGAACGCAGCGGCCCGTGCCGGCAACCGTCCGGCCCGTGGCGGCAACGACCGCCCGGCCCGTGGTGGTGGCCGTGGTGGCGAGCGTGGCGGTCGCGGTCGTAAGCCGCAGCAGTCCGCGCCGGCAGCCGAGGCCCCCAAGGCCGAGGCTTCCGCCGCTGCCGCTCCGGCTGAGAGCACCGGAACGGAGGGCTGACCAATGCTGATCCCCCGCAGGGTCAAGCACCGCAAGCAGCACCACCCCAAGCGCAGCGGTATGGCCAAGGGTGGTACGGAGGTCACGTTCGGCGAGTACGGCATTCAGGCCCTCACTCCGGCGTACGTCACCAACCGCCAGATCGAGGCGGCTCGTATCGCGATGACCCGCCACATCAAGCGTGGCGGCAAGGTCTGGATCAACATCTACCCGGACCGCCCGCTGACCAAGAAGCCCGCCGAGACCCGCATGGGTTCCGGTAAGGGTTCCCCGGAGTGGTGGATCGCGAACGTCAAGCCCGGACGGGTGATGTTCGAGCTCTCCTACCCGAACGAGAAGATCGCTCGTGAGGCGCTTACCCGCGCTGCTCACAAGCTCCCGATGAAGTGCCGGATCGTTCGGCGCGAGGCAGGTGAGTCGTGATGTCGGCCGGTACCAAGGCGTCCGAGCTGCGCGAGCTGGGCAACGAGGAGCTTGTTGCCAAGCTCTCCGAGGCCAAGGAAGAGCTGTTCAACCTCCGCTTCCAGGCGGCGACCGGGCAGCTCGAGAACCACGGGCGGCTCAACTCCGTCCGTAAGGACATCGCCCGGATCTACACCCTGATGCGCGAGCGCGAGCTCGGTATCGAGACGGTGGAGAGCGCCTGATGAGCGAGAACACTGTGACTGAAGAGACCACCCCCGCCACCCGCGGCTCCCGCAAGGTCCGTGAGGGCCTTGTCGTCAGCGACAAGATGGACAAGACCGTCGTCGTCGCCGTCGAGGACCGCGTCAAGCACGCGCTGTACGGCAAGGTCATCCGCCGTACGCACCGGCTGAAGGCTCACGACGAGCAGAACTCGGCCGGCGTCGGCGACCGCGTCCTCCTGATGGAGACGCGTCCGCTGTCCGCCGGCAAGAACTGGCGCATCGTCGAGATCCTCGAAAAGGCCAAGTAAACCCCTCCGAGGGGGACTTCACCTCCTCGGAACAGTTCCGCCAGGCTCCGGGGGCCACCATCCGTGGTGGCCCCCGGGGAACCGGCAGACGATCAGGAGATAGACGTGATCCAGCAGGAGTCGCGACTGCGGGTCGCCGACAACACGGGTGCGAAGGAAATTCTCACCATCCGTGTTCTCGGTGGTTCCGGTCGCCGCTACGCGGGCATCGGTGACGTCATCGTCGCCACCGTCAAGGACGCGATCCCCGGTGGCAACGTGAAGAAGGGTGACGTCGTCAAGGCCGTCATCGTTCGCACCGTCAAGGAGCGTCGTCGTCAGGACGGCTCGTACATCCGCTTCGACGAGAACGCCGCCGTCATTCTCAAGAACGACGGCGACCCTCGCGGCACCCGTATCTTCGGCCCCGTGGGTCGTGAGCTGCGCGAGAAGAAGTTCATGAAGATCATCTCGCTCGCGCCGGAGGTGCTGTAAGCATGAAGATCAAGAAGGGCGACCTGGTTCAGGTCATCACCGGTAAGGACAAGGGCAAGCAGGGCAAGGTCATCGCGGCCTACCCCCGCGAGGACCGCGTCCTGGTCGAGGGTGTCAACCGGGTCAAGAAGCACACCAAGGCCAACCAGCCCGGTCAGGCCTCGCAGGCCGGCGGCATCATCACCACCGAAGCCCCGGTCCACGTGAGCAACGTGCAGCTGGTCGTGGAGAAGGACGGCAAGAAGGTCGTCACCCGCGTCGGCTACCGCTTCTCCGAGGACGGCAGCAAGATCCGCGTGGCCAAGCGGACCGGTGAGGACATCTGATGACGACCACCACTGCCCCCCGCCTGAAGCAGAAGTACCGCGAGGAGATCGCGGGCAAGCTGCGTGACGAGTTCAAGTACGAGAACGTCATGCAGACCCCGGGCCTCGTCAAGATCGTGGTCAACATGGGTGTGGGCGACGCCGCCCGCGACTCCAAGCTGATCGAGGGCGCCATCCGCGACCTCACCACGATCACCGGTCAGAAGCCGGCCGTCACCAAGGCCCGCAAGTCCATCGCGCAGTTCAAGCTGCGTGAGGGCCAGCCGATCGGTGCCCACGTCACCCTCCGTGGCGACCGCATGTGGGAGTTCCTGGACCGCACCCTGTCGCTCGCGCTGCCGCGCATCCGCGACTTCCGCGGCCTGTCCCCCAAGCAGTTCGACGGCCGTGGCAACTACACCTTCGGTCTCACGGAGCAGGTCATGTTCCACGAGATCGACCAGGACAAGATCGACCGCGTCCGGGGTATGGACATCACCGTGGTCACCACGGCGACCAACGACGCCGAGGGCCGCGCGCTTCTCCGTCACCTCGGCTTCCCGTTCAAGGAGGCGTGAGCCGTGGCGAAGAAGGCTCTTATCGCAAAGTCGGAGCGCAAGCCGAAGTTCGGCGTGCGCGCGTACACCCGCTGCCAGCGCTGTGGGCGTCCGCACTCCGTGTACCGCAAGTTCGGCCTGTGCCGTGTGTGCCTTCGTGAGATGGCTCACCGCGGCGAGCTGCCGGGCGTGACCAAGAGCAGCTGGTAGTTCCCCACTTCAGGGAATCGCCAGCCTCTCGGTAAGCATCGGGGCGTCGGGAGCCCATCCCTCCATGGCTTAGGCTTGGAGGGTTGGGTCCCCCGCCGCCCTGGACCACTGGCGGGCGTCAGGCCCGCAGTCAACGCTTACTACGCCGTAGGTCCCCGCGCCGCACCCGTCCCGTCTCGGATCGGGGAGAGGGATGGCGCATACAGGAAACCCCGGCGAGAAAGGCCCAAGGCCAATTCATGACCATGACTGATCCGATCGCAGACATGCTGACGCGTCTGCGTAACGCCAACTCGGCGTACCACGACACCGTGGCTATGCCGCACAGCAAGATCAAGTCGCACATCGCGGAGATCCTCCAGCAGGAGGGCTTCATCACGGGCTGGAAGGTCGAGGACGCCGAGGTCGGCAAGAACCTCGTCCTGGAGCTCAAGTTCGGGCCGAACCGTGAGCGCTCCATCGCGGGCATCAAGCGGATCTCGAAGCCGGGCCTGCGGGTCTACGCGAAGTCCACCAATCTGCCGAAGGTGCTCGGCGGCCTGGGCGTGGCGGTCATCTCCACGTCGCACGGTCTCCTCACCGGTCAGCAGGCCAGCAAGAAGGGCGTGGGTGGGGAAGTCCTCGCCTACGTCTGGTAGTCGGGAACGGAGGAAAGCACATGTCGCGCATCGGCAAGCTCCCCATCCCGGTTCCCGCCGGCGTGGACGTCACCATCGACGGGCGCCAGGTCGCGGTGAAGGGCCCCAAGGGGAACCTTTCGCACACGATCGCCGCTCCGATCGACATCGCCAAGGGCGAGGACGGCACCCTCTCGGTGACCCGCCCCAACGACGAGCGTCAGAACAGGGCCCTGCACGGCCTGTCCCGCACGCTGGTGGCGAACATGATCACCGGTGTGACCCAGGGATACGTCAAGAAGCTCGAAATCAGCGGTGTCGGTTACCGAGTGCTCGCCAAGGGCTCCAACCTGGAGTTCTCGCTGGGCTACAGCCACCCGATCCTGATCGAGGCGCCCGAGGGCATCACCTTCAAGGTCGAGAACCCGACGCACTTCTCGGTCGAGGGCATCGACAAGCAGAAGGTCGGCGAGGTTGCGGCCAACATCCGCAAGCTGCGCAAGCCCGACCCGTACAAGGCCAAGGGTGTCAAGTACGAGGGCGAAGTCATCCGCCGCAAGGTCGGAAAGGCGGGTAAGTAAGCCATGGCATACGGCGTGAAGATCGCGAAGGGCTCGGCCTACAAGGCCGCGGCCATCAAGCGACGTCACATCCGCGTCCGCAAGAGGATCTCGGGTACGCAGGAGCGTCCCCGCCTCGTCGTGACGCGTTCCAACCGCCACATGGTCGCCCAGGTGATCGACGACATCCAGGGTCACACCCTGGCGTCGGCGTCCACCCTGGACACGTCCATCCGCGGCGGCGAGGGCGACAAGAGCGCTCAGGCCAAGCAGGTCGGCGCCCTGGTCGCCGAGCGTGCCAAGGCCGCGGGCATCGAGGCTGTCGTCTTCGACCGCGGTGGCAACAAGTACGCGGGGCGCATCGCCGCTCTCGCGGACGCCGCCCGCGAGGCCGGACTCAAGTTCTGAGTCCCGTTCGTAGCTAGCGGAAACAGAGAGAGGTATATCCAATGGCTGGACCCCAGCGCCGCGGAAGCGGTGCCGGTGGCGGCGAGCGGCGGGACCGGAAGGGCCGTGACGGCGGAGCTTCCGCCGCCGAGAAGACCGCGTACGTTGAGCGTGTCGTCGCGATCAACCGTGTTGCCAAGGTAGTCAAGGGTGGTCGCCGCTTCAGCTTCACCGCGCTGGTCGTGGTGGGCGACGCGGACGGCACCGTCGGTGTCGGTTACGGCAAGGCCAAGGAGGTGCCGGCCGCGATCGCCAAGGGTGTTGAGGAAGCGAAGAAGAACTTCTTCAAGGTCCCGCGCATCCAGGGCACCATCCCGCACCCGATCCAGGGTGAGAAGGCCGCCGGTGTCGTGCTCCTGAAGCCGGCTTCCCCCGGTACCGGTGTTATCGCCGGTGGCCCGGTGCGCGCCGTCCTGGAGTGCGCCGGCGTTCACGACATCCTGTCGAAGTCCCTGGGCTCCGACAACGCGATCAACATCGTTCACGCGACTGTGGCGGCCCTCAAGGGCCTCCAGCGTCCCGAGGAGATCGCGGCCCGCCGCGGTCTGCCCCTCGAGGACGTGGCCCCCGCTGCCCTGCTGCGTGCGCGTGCCGGGGCGGGTGCGTAATGGCCCGCCTCAAGATCACGCAGACGAAGTCGTACATCGGCAGCAAGCAGAACCACCGTGACACCCTGCGTTCGCTCGGGCTCAAGCGCCTGAACGACACGGTTGTCAAGGAGGATCGTCCCGAGTTCCGCGGCATGGTGCACACCGTCCGCCACCTCGTGACGGTCGAGGAGGTCGACTGACATGGGTGAGCAGAACCCGCTGAAGGTCCACAACCTCCGGCCCGCCCCGGGCGCCAAGACCGCCAAGACCCGTGTGGGTCGTGGTGAGGCGTCCAAGGGTAAGACCGCCGGTCGTGGTACCAAGGGCACCAAGGCCCGCTATCAGGTTCCGGAGCGCTTCGAGGGTGGGCAGATGCCCCTCCACATGCGTCTCCCGAAGCTCAAGGGCTTCAAGAACCCGTTCCGTACCGAGTTCCAGGTCGTGAACCTCGACAAGCTCGTCGCCCTCTACCCGGAGGGTGGCGAGGTCACCGTCGAGGATCTGGTCGCCAAGGGCGCTGTCCGCAAGAACAGCCTCGTCAAGGTGCTCGGCCAGGGCGAGATCTCCGTGGCGCTGACGGTGAAGGTCGACAAGGTCTCCGCCTCCGCCAAGGACAAGATCGCCGCCGCGGGCGGCACGGTCACCGAGCTGGTCTGAGTCACTCGGGCTCTCTCGTGACGTGAACGCATCCCACCGGGGATACCCCACTTATGGGGTATCCCCGGTTGGTCGTTCCCGGGGGGTGGCGTCGCCGGTAAGGTGGCGTGCACTGTTATGCCCGCGTGTCCTCCCACGGAGTCACGCGGTTGTTCTGACAGCAGTATCCGTTTCCGTCGAACCTCAAGACCGTCACCCTTGACGCAGTAGCGCGGGGGTCGCAGGAGGCACCGTGCTCACCGCGTTCGCCCGAGCGTTCAAGACGCCCGACCTGCGCAAGAAGCTGCTCTTCACGCTGGGCATCATCGTGATCTACCGGCTCGGTACGCACGTACCGATCCCGGGGATCGACTACAAGAACGTGCAGACCTGTATCGACCAGGCCAATACCAACTCCGGTCTGTTCGGTCTGATCAACATGTTCAGTGGCGGCGCCCTGCTCCAGATCACCATCTTCGCGCTGGGGATCATGCCGTACATCACGGCGAGCATCATCCTTCAGCTGCTGACCGTCGTGATCCCGCGGCTCGAAGCCCTCAAGAAGGAGGGCCAGGCCGGCACGGCGAAGATCACCCAGTACACCCGCTACCTGACCGTGGCCCTCGCGATCCTCCAGGGCACCGGCCTCGTCGCGACCGCGCGCAGCGGCGCCATCTTCCAGGGCTGCTCCGTCGCCGGGGACATCGTCCCCGACCAGTCGATCTTCACCACGATCACCATGGTCGTCACCATGACCGCCGGTACCGCCGCCGTCATGTGGCTCGGTGAGCTGATCACCGACCGCGGCATCGGCAACGGCATGTCGATCCTCATGTTCATCTCGATCGCGGCCGGCTTCCCCGGCGCCCTGTGGGCCATCAAGAAGTCGGGCGACCTGGCCGGCGGCTGGATCGAGTTCGGCACCGTGATCATCGTGGGCCTCGTGATGGTGGCCCTCGTGGTCTTCGTCGAGCAGGCGCAGCGGCGCATCCCCGTGCAGTACGCGAAGCGCATGATCGGCCGCCGTTCCTACGGCGGGACCTCGACCTACATCCCGCTCAAGGTCAACCAGGCGGGTGTCATCCCGGTCATCTTCGCCTCCTCGCTGCTGTACATCCCGGCGCTGGTCGCGCAGTTCACCGACTCGCAGGCCGGCTGGGCGGTGTGGGTGCGGGACAACCTCGCCAACAACGCGGCCTGGCCGCACGTGGTGCTGTACTTCCTGCTGATCGTGTTCTTCGCCTTCTTCTACGTGGCCATCTCCTTCAACCCCGAAGAAGTCGCCGACAACATGAAGAAGTATGGTGGGTTCATCCCGGGCATCCGGGCTGGCCGACCGACCGCTGAGTACCTGAGTTACGTGCTCAACCGGATCACCTGGCCGGGCTCGCTGTACTTGGGGCTGATCGCGCTCGTGCCGACGCTGGCACTGGCGGGCTTCGGGGCCAACCAGAACTTCCCGTTCGGCGGGACGAGCATCCTGATCATCGTGGGTGTGGGTCTGGAGACCGTGAAGCAGATCGAGAGCCAGCTCCAGCAGCGCAACTACGAAGGGTTCCTCCGCTGATGCGTATCGTCCTCGTCGGACCGCCCGGTGCGGGCAAGGGAACGCAGGCCGCGTTCCTCGCCAGGAAGCTGTCGATCCCGCACATCTCCACGGGCGATCTGTTCCGCGCCAACATCAGCCAGGGCACGGAGCTGGGCAAGCAGGCGAAGTCGTACATCGACGCCGGGAATCTGGTGCCCGACGAGGTCACCATCGGGATGGCCAAGGACCGCATGGACCAGGCGGACGCCGCCAACGGCTTCCTGCTGGACGGCTTCCCGCGCAACGTCTTCCAGGCCGAGGCGCTCGACGCGCTCCTGAAGGACGAGGGCCAGAAGCTCGACGCGGTCCTCGACCTGGAGGTCCCCGAGGACGAGGTGGTCAAGCGCATCGCCGGCCGCCGCATCTGCCGCAACGACTCCAGCCACGTCTTCCACACCGAGTACAGCAAGCCGCAGCAGGAGGGCGTCTGCGACGTCTGCGGCGGCGAGCTGTACCAGCGTGAGGACGACAAGGAGGAGACCGTCCGCAAGCGGCTGGAGGTCTACCACACGGAGACCGAGCCGATCATCGGCCACTACCGGGCCCAGGGCCTGGTCGTGACGATCTCGGCGCTCGGCAAGGTGGGCGAGGTCACCGAACGCGCCCTGGAGGCGCTCAAGAAGTAACCCGGCGTACCGCCTCCGCGGCGGTACACCGGTCGAAGCGGCCGCGGCGCCTCGCAGGGCGTCGCGGCCGTAGTGTTGTTGGTGCACGGGTACGCGGAGCGGGGCCGACCGGCCCCGCCGCGTACCGCTGTCGGAGCCGTACGGGCCGTACACGCAGAAAGAAGCCGGACCCATGGTGGAGATCAAGACACCGGAGCAGATCGCGAAGATGCGCGAGGCCGGTCTGGTCGTGGCCGCGGTGCACCGGGCCACCGGCGAGGCGGCGGTGCCGGGGGCCACCACGAAGGACCTCGACATGGTGGCCCGCGAGGTGCTCGCCGAGCACGGCGCCAAGCCGAACTTCCTCGGCTACGGGGGCTTCCCCGCGACGATCTGCACCTCGGTGAACGACGTCGTGGTGCACGGCATCCCCGACGAGAAGACCGTCCTGAAGGACGGCGACATCATCTCGATCGACGCCGGGGCCATCGTGGACGGCTGGCACGGCGACGCCGCCTTCACCGCCTTCGTCGGCACCGGTCACGCCCCGGAGCTGGTCGAGCTGTCCCGGGTGACCGAGGAGTCGATGTGGGCCGGGATCGCCGCGATGAAGCCGGGCAACCGGCTCGTGGACGTCTCCCGCGCCATCGAGACGTACATC
This sequence comes from Streptomyces sp. NPDC007088, assembly GCF_042869355.1. Taxonomy (NCBI): domain Bacteria; kingdom Bacillati; phylum Actinomycetota; class Actinomycetes; order Kitasatosporales; family Streptomycetaceae; genus Streptomyces; species Streptomyces sp. NPDC007088. The sequence continues at coordinate 121,545 of NZ_JBIAFO010000018.1, read as the reverse complement.
CGCCGGCAGCCGAAGCCGGGCGGCGGGAAGTACGGGATCGTCGAGGACTACGGCGGGCACGGCATCGGCACGGCCATGCACATGGACCCGCACCTGCTGAACTACGTCGAGCGGCGGCGCGGCCGCGGTCCCAAGCTCGTGCCGGGGTTCTGCCTCGCGATCGAGCCGATGGTCTCGCTGGGCTCCCCGAAGACCGAGGTCCTCGACGACGAGTGGACCGTCGAGACGATCGACCACTCGTGGTCCTCGCACTGGGAGCACAGTGTGGCGCTGACCGAGGCGGGCCCCTTCGTCCTCACGGCGGTGGACGGCGGCAAGGCCAAGCTCGGGTCGATGGGCATCGACATCGCGCCGGACCCGCTGGGCTGAAGCTCGCTTCCCGGCGACCTCGCCTGCCGGACGGGCCCAGAATTGCGCTCGTCCGGCGGTTGAGCGCTCCCCATACGGGCAGTCTTTCTCGATTCGTGTTTCTGCGGGGGCTGACGTAGACTGACTCGTCGGCTCTCGTGTATCGGCATGTCCGTTTCACCGAGGGTCGACCCAGGTAGTCGATTCGAAGGGCGAAGCGTGGCCAAGAAGCAAGGTGCCATCGAGATCGAGGGCACTGTCGTCGAGTCTCTGCCGAACGCGATGTTCAAGGTGGAGCTCCAGAACGGCCACCAGGTCCTGGCGCACATCAGCGGCAAGATGCGGATGCACTACATCCGCATCCTCCCTGACGACCGGGTCGTGGTGGAGTTGTCTCCGTACGACCTGACGCGTGGCCGGATCGTCTACCGCTACAAGTAGATCTGATCTCGCTGACGTCCCTCCCGTGGGGCGCCGGCACTGACCCGGAGAACCTCACACCCATGAAGGTCAAGCCGAGCGTCAAGAAGATCTGCGACAAGTGCAGGGTGATCCGCCGTCACGGCCGGGTCATGGTCATCTGCGACAACCCGCGCCACAAGCAGCGCCAGGGCTGACGCGACACCGCTCCTCACTGCATTCGCAGAGATTCAGCGCGACGTAACCAAGTACATACGCAGAACCCGTCCCTCTTCGGATCCTTCAGAGTGATCTGTCAGTGATGGAGGGCGACACCCCCGGTCGGAGGCCGGGGACCCGATCCGTACCAGGCCGCAGGGGCCTCGGCGGGCGGGAGTGGTGCTGCGGAAGACCTCCGAAAACAACAGGAGCCTTGAATGGCACGCCTTGAAGGTGTTGACCTCCCGCGCGAAAAGCGCGTCGAGGTTGCCCTCACGTACGTGTTCGGCATCGGTCGCACCCTGTCCCAGCAGACGCTGGCCGCGACCGGCGTTGACCCCAACACCCGCGTCCGCGACCTTGCCGAGGAAGACCTCGTCAAGATCCGCGAGTACGTGGACGCCAACCTCAAGACCGAGGGTGACCTCCGTCGCGAGATCCAGGCCGACATCCGCCGCAAGGTCGAGATCGGCTGCTACCAGGGTCTGCGTCACCGCCGCGGCCTGCCCGTCCGCGGCCAGCGCACGAGCACGAACGCCCGCACCCGCAAGGGCCCGCGTCGCGCCATCGCCGGTAAGAAGAAGCCGGGCAAGAAGTAGTCCTCAGCGGTCGATCGACAGCTGACGCTGCAGGACCGACCACCTCCACGGGAGTAATACATGCCTCCGAAGGGCCGTCAGGGCGCTGCCAAGAAGGTGCGCCGCAAGGAAAAGAAGAACGTCGCTCACGGGCACGCCCACATCAAGAGCACGTTCAACAACACGATCATCTCGATCACCGACCCCACGGGCAACGTGATCTCCTGGGCCTCCGCCGGCCACGTCGGCTTCAAGGGCTCGCGCAAGTCGACTCCGTTCGCCGCGCAGATGGCCGCCGAGTCGGCCGCCCGCCGCGCGCAGGAGCACGGCATGCGCAAGGTGGACGTGTTCGTCAAGGGTCCCGGCTCCGGCCGTGAGACCGCGATCCGCTCGCTCCAGGCCACCGGCCTGGAGGTCGGCTCGATCCAGGACGTCACCCCCACCCCGCACAACGGCTGCCGTCCCCCCAAGCGCCGCCGCGTTTGACCGGACCGCCGGGGTCCGTCGACCCCGGTGAGCTATGGGTTCCGCGGGCGGTACGGCCGTAACGGTCGTACCGCCCGTACCCTTGTGGCAGTACCACCCGGGCCTCGGCCCGTACGTCGGGCGTCAAATAGTGGTCGCCCACGACAGAAGGAAACACACGCATGCTGATCGCTCAGCGCCCCTCGTTGACCGAAGAGGTCGTCGACGAGTTCCGCTCCCGGTTCGTCATCGAGCCGCTGGAGCCGGGCTTCGGTTACACCCTCGGCAACTCCCTGCGCCGCACGCTCCTCTCCTCGATCCCGGGCGCGGCTGTCACGTCCATCCGGATCGACGGCGTCCTGCACGAGTTCACCACCGTGCCGGGTGTCAAGGAGGACGTCACCGACCTCATCCTCAACATCAAGCAGCTGGTCGTCTCCTCGGAGCACGACGAGCCGGTCGTGATGTACCTGCGCAAGCAGGGTCCGGGCCTGGTCACCGCCGCCGACATCGCGCCCCCGGCCGGTGTCGAGGTGCACAACCCCGATCTGGTGCTCGCCACGCTGAACGCCAAGGGCAAGCTGGAGATGGAGCTGACCGTCGAGCGCGGTCGCGGCTACGTCTCCGCCGTCCAGAACAAGCAGGTGGGCCAGGAGATCGGCCGGATTCCGGTCGACTCGATCTACTCGCCCGTCCTCAAGGTCACCTACAAGGTCGAGGCGACCCGAGTCGAGCAGCGCACCGACTTCGACAAGCTCATCGTCGACGTCGAGACCAAGCAGGCGATGCGTCCGCGTGACGCCATGGCCTCGGCGGGCAAGACCCTGGTCGAGCTGTTCGGTCTCGCGCGCGAGCTGAACATCGACGCCGAGGGCATCGACATGGGCCCGTCCCCGACGGACGCCGCGCTCGCCGCCGATCTGGCGCTGCCGATCGAGGAGCTGGAGCTCACGGTCCGCTCGTACAACTGCCTCAAGCGCGAGGGCATCCACTCCGTGGGTGAGCTGGTCGCCCGCTCCGAGGCCGACCTGCTCGACATCCGCAACTTCGGTGCGAAGTCGATCGACGAGGTCAAGGCGAAGCTGGCCGGTATGGGCCTGGCGCTCAAGGACTCGCCTCCCGGGTTCGACCCGACCTCGGCCGCCGACACCTTTGGTGCGGATGACGACGCGGATGCCGGCTTCGTGGAGACGGAGCAGTACTGAGGACCTCCGGTCGGGGGCGGGGTTGCCCGCCTCCGGCGGGTGTCCTCAAACGCCGGACGGGCTTGGAATCGCGCTTCGCGCTCGTCCTCAAACGCCGGACGGGCTGGAGATCGCGCTTCGCGCTCGTCCTCAAACGCCGGACGGGCTGGAGATCGCGCCTGGGGATCGCGTCTCGTGCTCGTTCGTAGACGCCGGACGGGCTTGTTCAGCCGTTCTGGGACTTCCGGCGGGCAGTCGCCCGCGCGGGACACTGTCGTCGGTACCTGATACGGCCGGCGCAGATCACAAGGAGTAACACCATGCCGAAGCCCACCAAGGGTGCCCGTCTCGGTGGCGGCGCCGCGCACGAGAAGCTGCTGCTGGCGAACCTCGCCAAGGCGCTGTTCGAGCACGGCAAGATCACGACCACCGAGGCCAAGGCGCGCCGGCTGCGGCCGTACGCCGAGCGTCTGGTCACCAAGGCGAAGAAGGGCGACCTTCACAACCGCCGTCAGGTGCTCCAGGTCATCACCGACAAGAGCGTCGTCCACACGCTCTTCACGGAGATCGGCCCGCGGTACGAGAACCGTCCGGGTGGCTACACCCGTATCACCAAGATCGGTAACCGTCGGGGCGACAACGCTCCCATGGCGGTCATCGAGCTGGTGGAGGCCCTGACCGTGGCCCAGCAGGCCACCGGTGAGGCCGAGGCCGCGACGAAGCGCGCGGTCAAGGAAGACGCCCTCAAGAAGGACGAGGCCCCGGCCGAGACCGTCGAGGACGCCAAGCCGGAGGCGGCCGAGGAGTCCAAGGACGCCTGAGCCCGCCTCGCGCGAGCTGAGCGGGTCCGTCCCTTCGGGGGCGGGCCCGCTTTTCCGTTGTTGTCGTTGATGAGTGGGGATGGGTTCTCGTGCGCTTGCGGCTTGATCTGAGTTACGACGGGAGTGAGTTCTCCGGCTGGGCCAAGCAGCCCTCGGGGCGGCGCACCGTGCAGGGGGAGATCGAGGAGGCGCTGCGCGTCGTCACCCGGTCCGCGCTGCCCCCCGAGCTGACCGTGGCCGGGCGCACCGACTCCGGGGTGCACGCGCGCGGACAGGTCGCGCACGTGGACGTGAGCGAGGAGCTGTGGGCCGAGCATGGCGAGAAGCTGCTCAAGCGGCTCGCGGGGCGGCTGCCGAGGGACGTACGGGTGTGGCGGATCGCGCCGGCGCCGGAGGGCTTCGACGCGCGGTTCTCGGCTGTCTGGCGGCGCTACGCGTACCGGGTGACCGACGCGCCGGGCGGGGTCGACCCCCTGTTGCGCGGTCATGTCCTGTGGCACGACTGGCCGTTGGACCTCGACGCGATGAACGAGGCGGCCCGCGGGCTGCTCGGGGAGCACGACTTCGCCGCCTACTGCAAGAAGCGCGAGGGCGCCACGACCATCCGTACGCTCCAGGAACTGCGCTGGGAGCGGCGCGCGGACGGGGTGCTGGAGGCGACCGTGCGGGCCGACGCCTTCTGCCACAACATGGTGCGTTCGCTGGTCGGCGCGATGCTGTTCGTGGGCGACGGGCACCGGCCGCCGGACTGGCCCGCCAAGGTGCTGGCGGCCGGGGTCCGGGACTCCGCCGTCCACGTCGTACGGCCGCACGGGCTGACGCTGGAGGAGGTCGGCTACCCGGCCGACGAACTCCTCGCGGCGCGCAGCGTGGAGGCGCGCAACAAGCGGACGCTGCCCGCCTGCGGGGGCTGCGGCTGAGGAGTGGTGGCGTGAGGCGGGGGTCCGGGGGTTGTGTCCCGGGGGTGTTATTGATGCCACACCCCGGGTGACCGGCGCCCGCCCCCGGGACAAAGCGACAGTTCGGGGGCTGATCGGGGCCCCGGGAGGTGCCGAAACCCGGTCAAACGGTCGGCACCGCGCGGAACTCGGCCTTCCTTCCCTCGTATATGCTCGCGATTTCCGGCCCGGATGTTCGACTCCGGTCGCCGTTGGAGCAAATCGGGGCTTGAGGCCCGGGGGTCTTCCATGAGTGCCGTTGATTCCGCCTCCCGTTCCGGAGGGGTCCAGGGACCCGTTCCCCCGCGCCGCCGGAGGGCGGGCGGTGCCGCGGAGTGGCGCAGGACCGTCGCCCGCAGCCACGGACTGCTGCCGCAGCCGCCCGACGACCGGGAGAAGTACTCCTACGCGCAGCGCAACCGGTGGGTGCTGACCTTCGGTTCGATGCTGAGCTTCGCCTGTCTGGGCGTCAGCCAGCTGCTGTTCACCGCGTCCAGCCCGTGGTTCTGGATCATGATGCCGCTGCTCGCGTTCATCGTGGCGGACTACCTGCTGTCCTTCGTGCTCGACAGCTTCAGCAAGGACTTCGACCTCAAGGGCCACAAGCGGCTGGTCCGCACCTGGCGGCCGCAGCGGTACCCGAGCGTCGATGTCTACCTGCCGGTGTGCGGGGAGCCCCTGGAGGTGCTCGCCAACACCTGGACGCACGTACGCGCGCTGGACGCCGCCTACCGGGGGCCCGTCGAGGTGTACGTCCTGGACGACGCCGACGACCCGGACGTGGCCGCCATGGCGGGGGACTTCGGCTTCCACTACGTGGTGCGGCCCAACCGGGGCTGGTTCAAGAAGGCCGGGAACCTGCGGCACGCCTTCGAGCGCACCCACGGCGAGCACATCCTCATCCTCGACGCCGACTTCGCGCCCCGCGCCGACCTGCTGGACGAGCTGCTGCCGCACATGGACGACGAGCGCGTCGGCATCGTCCAGTCCCCGCAGTTCTTCCGCACCGTGGACCGGCAGAACTGGATCGAGCGCGGCGCGGGCGCCGTGCAGGAGCAGTTCTACCGCTCGGTGCAGACCTCCCGGGAGGACAAGGACGGCTCGATCTGCGTGGGCTCCTGCGCCGTGTACCGGCGCTCCGCGCTCGACGAGATCGGCGGTATCTCGCTCATCGAGCACTCCGAGGACATGTACACCGGCTTCGACCTGCGCGCGCTGGGCTGGAAGCTGCGCTACGTGCCGGTCGCGCTGTCCGCCGGGGTCTGCCCCGACACCGCCGGGGCCTTCCACAACCAGCAGTACCGCTGGTGCATGGGCTCGCTGTCGCTGCTCACCAGCAAGTCCTTCTGGGAGATGGACCTCAGGCTGATGACGCGGCTGTGCTACGTCTCCGGCTTCCTCTACTACCTCCAGACGGCGCTGCTGACCTTCGTCGCCCCGCTCATCCCGCTGTCCCTGCTCGTCCTGCGTCCCGACCTGCTGCGCGCCCAGGCCGGACTGCTCATCCTGCCCAGCGTGTTCTACGTGACCCTCGTGCTGCCGCTGTGGCACCGCGCCCCCTACCGCCTGGAGGCGTGGGCGGTGCGCATCATGTACGGCTGGTCGCACGTCTTCGCCGTGTGGGACGTCCTGCGGGGCCGCCCCATGGGCTGGAAGCCGACCGGTTCCGACGGGGCCAAGAAGAACGGCATGGGCCGCTACTGGGCCGGGATGTACGGCTGGACCGCGGGCACCGCCGTCCTGTGGGTGGCCCTGGCCGGCTGGCGCGTGCTCACCGCCTACCCGCCGGACTTCGCCCTGATGCTGTCCGGCGGACTCTTCTACGCGGCCGTCGTCGCCCGCGTGCTCGTCCAGCCCCGTAACGCCCGTCCCCAGGAAGCGAGCGCATGATCCGCTCCCCCCAGCTCCCCCCACGCGGCCTCGCCGCCGCCCGGCGCGGTCTCACCGCCGTACTGCTGACCGGCGCCCTGCTGTCCGCGACCGGATGCGGCGTCTTCTCCGACGGCGGCCGCAGCCAGTACGACCGGGCCCAGGGCAGGCCGGACGACTCCGCGTCCACGCGGCCGGCCTCGGCGGCGCCCGAGAAGAGCGTCCTGCCCTACGACGTGCGGCCCCTGCTCACGCCGGACAAGAAGTACTTCGGGGTGGCCCTCGACGGGGCGCCCGCCTCCGTCAAGCCGCTCGACCGGTTCGCCGGACAGGCCGGGAAGAAGCCCGATCTGGTCGAGTTCTACTCGGCCTGGGGCGACAGTTACGAGACCCGGCTCGCGGTCAACGCCTGGGACTACGGGGCGCTGCCCTTCATCGCCTGGGAGCCGTTCAAGCGCAGCCTCCGGCAGATAGGCGCCGGCAAGGACGACACGTACATACGCGAGTACGCCCGTTCCGTGAAGGAGCTGAACCAGCCCGTCGCGATCAGCTTCGCGCACGAGATGAACGGCGGCTGGTACCCCTGGGGCACCAAGAAGGCCACCCCGCGCGAGTTCGTGAAGGCCTGGAAGCACATCCACGACGTGTTCGCCGACGAGGGCGCCACCCAGGTCATCTGGGTGTGGAGCCCCAACGTCGTCAACCCCGTGCCCGACGTGAAGCTCAAGCCGTACTGGCCCGGGGACGCCTACGTCGACTGGGTCGGCGTCGTCGGCTACTACGCGACCGGCGGCCCCTCGACCTTCGCGAGCCTGTACGGCCCGACCATGGACCAGATCCGCGCCTTCACCCGGCGGCCCTTCCTCATCGCCGAGACCGCCTCCGAGGCCGGGGAGCGCAAACCCGCCGACATCAAGGACCTGTTCCAGGGCGTGCTGGCCCGTAAGGACGTCCTCGGCCACGTGTGGTTCGACTTCGACAAGGAGACGGACTGGCGCATCGCGAGCGGGCCCGCCGCCCAGCGGGCGTACAAGGACCAGGCCCGTGACCCCGGCTACGGATTCGATGTGAAGAAGCCCTGATGGACCGGTATCCCCCCGCCTTCCCGCCGTCCGGGCCGCCGTACCCGCAGCCGGAGCCGCAGCCGTACGAGGGAGGCGAACCGCGACCCGCCCCCCACGGCGCGCCGGTACCGCCCCAGCCCCTCGACCGCGAGCCGCCGCCCTCCGGTTCCGCGCCGCCGCCCCCCGGTTCCGCGCCGCCGCCCTGGGACCAGGAGCCCGTCGCGCGGCCGGACACCGATCCGGCCGCGCTGCCCGAGGACCCCTTCGAGATCAACCCGCAGCGGGAGCCCGTACGCGGCTACACCCTGCCGAAGGTGCCCGAGTCCGCGTGGGCCGTCGACACCCGGCGCTCGACCCTCATCAGCCGGGCCGCGCTGCTGTGCGTACTCCTCGTGCAGGCGGTGCTCTCGCTGCGGCTGCGCGGCACCGCCTTCCAGGACGAGGCGCTCTACATCGCCTCGGGCCACTACGAACTCGACAACCTGCTGCACGGCACCCCGCTGCCCGTCGACTTCGCCGCCTACTTCTCCGGCCACCCCAAGCTCTACCCGGTGCTCGCCGCGCTCGTCGACGGGCCCTTCGGCCTGGCCGGGGTCCGCGCGCTGAGCCTCGTGTTCATGCTCGCGGCCACCGCCCTGCTGTACGCGGCGACCCGGCGCATGTTCAACTCGCGCTCCGCGCTGGGCGCCGCCGCGCTGTTCTCCGTCGTGCAGTCCACGATCGTGCTCGGCCGGCTCGCGACCTACGACGCGGCCGCGCTGTTCCTGCTCGCCCTCGCCTTCTGGGTCCTCGTGCGCACCGGCCGGATGAAGGCGCCCGCCGTGCTGCTCGCGGCGCCGCCCATCGCGCTCGCCTTCGGCGTCAAGTACGCGGCCGGCCTCTACATCCCCACCCTCGTGGTGCTCGCCGTCCTCACCGCCTACCGCCAGCGCGGCGTAAGGACCCTGCTGCGCGGCGCGCTGCTGGCCGCCGGGGTCCTCGTCCTGCTCGGCGCCGGCTGGGCGCTGTCCGGTCCGCTCGGCGGCATCAGCTCCACCACCACCGACCGGCGGCACGGCAGCGACACCGCCTGGACCCTGCTCCAGCACAGCGCGCAGTGGGGCGGCCTCGTGTTCCTCACCGCGCTGGCCGGCTCCGTCGCCTACGTCGTACGGGCCCGCATGGTCGAGATGCCCTGGGTCTCCGGGTCCACCCCGGGCCGGGTGCGCCGCGCCCTGCTCGGCACCGTCCTGACCGGCAGCGCGCTGCTCGCGACGGCCTACCAGATCCACCTCCAGACCGAGGTGTCCCTCTACAAGCACGTCGGCTTCGGGCTGCTGTTCGCCGCGCCCATGGCGGGCCTCGGCATGTCCCGGCTGATCGGCCCGCACTTCCGCAACCCGCAGCTCGGCATCATGCTCTTCGTCCTGACCCTGGTCCTCGGCATGGTCCAGGCGCAGAACGCGTTCAGCTTCCCCGACTCCCGGGGCCCGGTCGCCTACCTGCGCACCGTCGTGGACCGCAAGGGCGTCTACCTCGCCGAGGAGTCCGAGGTGCCCGGCTACTACCTGCGGGACGTCACCGGCTGGAACCAGTGGAAGAACACCGCCTCCCTCGACTACACCGCGAAGAACGGGAAGCGGTACTCGGGCGGTGAGCCCGCGGGCTTCCGCGCGGCCGTCCGCGACGGCTACTTCGACGTCATCATGTTGCGCGGCGGAGTCACCCCCGAGGTCGACGCGGCGGTCCGCGAGGAGCTGCGCGGCAACGCGCACTACCGGCTGACCGCCCAGTTCCCGACCACCACGAGCAGCGGCACCTCCTCCTACCGGATATGGGTCAAGCAGTGAGCCGGGACATGCGGCAGCGCGCCGCGAGCCAGGACGCGGGACGCCCGGACGCGCGACGGGCCACCGGGAGGGACGACACGGGGTCCGCGGCGCACCCGCCGGGCCCCGCCGCCGAGTCCACGCAGACCATGAGCCTGCTGCTGCCCCGGCTGCGGCCCTCGGCACTGGCGCTCGCCCGCGAGTCGGGCACCCCGCAACCGCCGCCGCCCGTGGAGCGCCCCGGCAAGGGCGGGCGCCGCCTCGCCCTCGCCGTCTTCGCGCTGCCGGCCCTGCTCGCCCTCCTCTTCGTCCTCCAGGGCCTGGACGAGAGGCAGTTGTGGCGCGACGAGCACGCCACATGGTGGGCCTCCAGCCTCTCGATGCACGACCTGAGCCGGCTGATCCGCTCCATCGACATCGTCTTCACCCCCTACTACGTGCTGATGCACTGCTGGATCGCGGTGTTCGGCGACTCCCCGGCCGCGCTGCGCGTACCCGAGGCCCTCGCGATGGGCGCCGCCGCCGGACTGCTCGGACTGCTCGGGCGCCAGCTGTTCACCGCCCGCGTCGGCCTGATCGCCGGGCTCGCCTTCGCCGTACTGCCCGCGACCACCCGCTACGGGCAGGAGATCCGGCCGTACGCCTTCGCGGTGGCCGCCGTCCTGCTCTCCACGCTGCTGCTCGCGCGCTCGCTGGAGCGGCCCACCTTCAAGGGCTGGACCGCCTACACCTTCTCCCTCCCGCTCATCGGCTGGAGCCACCTCGCCTCGCTGTGCGTGCTCGCCGCGCACCTCGCGATGGTGGTGCGGGTGCGGCGCGACGGCGACCGGATCGCCGGCTGGGCCTTCACCGCCGCCGCGACCCTCGGCCTGTGCCTCGTCCTGCCGATGGCGCTCTCCGGCAGCGGGCAGAGCGGCCAGATCTCGTGGAACAACCCGACCGTCCACGACCTGCGCGAACTCCCGCAGCAACTGTTCGGGACCTGGGCGGTGGCGGTCCCCGTCCTCGCCCTGGGCCTGGTGGGCCTGTGCTTCGCCGGGCGGTACGCGCTGCCGCTCGCCCTGTGGGCCGTCCTGCCGCCGCTGCTCACCTTCGCCACGGCCGCCCAGCTCCACCTGTTCCTCGCGCGGTACCTGCTGTTCACCGCGCCCGCCTGGGTCCTGCTCGGCGCCGTCGCGCTGGGCCGCGCCGGAGGCGCCGTCACCGGGTCCCGCGCCGGGACGGGGGCCAGGGGGCCGCGCGCGGCGGGGCTCGCGCTCGGCCTGCTCGCGGTGGGCGGGCTCACCGTGACCGCGCTGCCCGGCATCGACGCGGCCCGCGGACCGATCCCGGGCGAGCCCGACTACCGGGGCGCCGCGCACTACGTCCTCGCCCACCAGAAGCGCGGCGACGCCATCGCGTACAGCGGGCTGCTCGCGGAGCGCCGCGGTATGGACTACGAACTGCGGGACGCCGCCGAGCGGCCCCGGGACGTCCTGATGTACCGCACCCCGCAGCAGATCGCCTCGTACGGCGCCCAGGAGTGCCCCAGGCCCGCGAGCTGCCTCGCCCGCACGAAACGGCTGTGGCTCGTCGCCACCTCCCCGGACGGCAACCCGTACGCGCAGATGCCGCCCGCCACCACCAAGGCCCTGCGCGCCGGTTTCCGGATCGCGGGCACGAAGAAACTCGCCAGTGTCCAGGTGCTGTTGCTGACCCGCACCGGGGACGACAAGGACCCGAAGGCGGACGGCGGCGACAGCGCGGCCGGCCGCGAGGTCCACCTCTGAAGCTCCCAAGGAGAACCGTGTCACCGTCCCGCGAGGAGGAGTCGGCGCAGGCCGCGACATCTCCCGTCACCGTCGTCATGCCGACCTACAACGAGGCGGCGAACCTGCCCCGCATGGCGCAGGCCGTCCTCGACCTGCCGCTGCCCGGACTGCACCTGAAGATCGTGGACGACTCCAGCCCCGACGGCACCGGCCACCTCGCCGAGGAGCTGGCCGAGAAGTACAACGACGGCGCCCCCGCCGCCCGCATGTCCGTCCTGCACCGCACCGAGAAGGACGGCCTGGGCCGCGCCTACGTCGCCGGGATGAGCGCCGCGCTCGCCGAGGGGGCCGCGTACGTCGTGCAGATGGACGCCGACGGCAGCCACCCCGTCGAGGCCGTCGTCCGGATGCTCGCCGCCGCCGAGGAGAGCGGCGCCGGTCTCGTCGTCGGCAGCCGCTACGTCGAGGGCGGACAGCTCGACGAGGAGTGGGGCCGCCACCGCGTCCTGCTCTCCCGCTTCGCCAACGGCTACGTCCGCGCCGTCCTCGGCACCGACGTCAAGGACATCACCGCGGGCTTCAACCTGTGGACCGCCGCGACCCTGCGCGACGTGGACCTCGCCTCGCTCGACAGCGCCGGCTACAGCTTCCAGGTCGAGCTGAAGTACAAGGCGATACGGACCGGGCACACCGCCGTGGAGATACCCATCCGCTTCGAGGAACGCACCGAGGGCGTCTCCAAGATGACGCTGCGCACCCAGCTGGAGTCCGCCCTCGTGCCCTTGCGGCTGCGGTTCAAGCACCACTGAGCGGTGTGACCGCCTACGCCGCCGGGGCGGTGGCCGCCGCCGAGGCCGCGGCCACGCCCCGGCGGTAGATCTGCCGGAACGCGAAGGTCGACAGGTCGTCCCCGGCCCGGAACACCGCCGTGTCCCGCGGCGTCACGTCCTCGCGCGCGGTGAACCCGCCCACCGTGACGTACAGGTAGCGGCCCACCGCGTTGGTGGTGTTGCGGCACTTCACCGCCCGGCAGAAGACCGGCACGCCCGCGCCCGGGAGGGAGGCGACGTTGCCCCTCGCCTGCTGCTTGGCCCGCAGCGCCGCCGCGTCCGTGTCGAAGACCGCGACCCCGACCGTGACGGCCGTCCCGTCCTTCGTGTACGTCGCGCGCATCAGCCGCCGGCAGCCGTTCGCGGACAGGACGCCGCCGAGGGCGCCCTGCGTCGCCGAGGCGCAGTCCGTGGTGGAGGCGAGCGCGCCCTTCTTGTACACGGCGCTGCCGATCGTGACCTCCGTGCCGGGGAACAGCCCGGCGGCGGGCAGCGGGGCGGTGTCCTTCGCCGCGCTGTTCAGGTACTCCGTCGGCTTCGGCACCGGCTTCGGCGCGACCGAGGGGAAGGTCGGCGAGGGCTTCGCCGTCTCGCTCGGCAGGGTCTGCGTGGGCGGCAGCCCGCGGGGCCGGGCGTCGGCCCGCTCCCCGTCGTCGTGGTTGGCGGTGACGACGACGGCGGCCACCAGCGAGGCCACCACGACCGTCGCGACCGCCCCGCCGCCCACCCACAGCCACTTCCTGCGCCGCTCCCGCGCGGCCGCCGCCTCCGCGAGCGCCGACCAGTCCGGCGTCGCGGGGCCGGACCGCGGGAAACGGCCGTCCCGCGGCTCCCGCGGCCCTTGCGGCCCTCGCGGACCCGTGTCCCCCGGCCCCCACGAGGGTCCCCCCTGCCCAAAGCTCATGGGCCGCATCCTAAGGACCCGCCCCGCGACCGGTCGAGGGACGGCCGGGGACCGTGCCCGTACCGGTACCGGTACGGGACCGCGTACGGGGACGAGGTACGGGACCGCGTACGGGGACGCGCCGGGCCGGGCCGGGTGCCGGGCCGGCGTGGGCCGGATCTCGCCCCTGCCCCCTCCGGGCCGCTCCCCGGGGACGTACGCTGGGAGACGGCGGAGAGCCGCGAATCCCGCCGGAGCAGCGCCGGGACAGGTCCCCGACTCCCTGAACAGGGGGTCTTCATCGTTTTGACCCGTCCGGGTAAGCCCGGGTATTCTGCCTCTTCGTTATGTGTATTGGCTTGCTCATTCTCACGTGAGGGGCCCTTACACCGGTCCACCGGGCCGATGACCAGCGGCATGCACACGGTTGCGTCACCGTCGTGCGTCCAGGGCTGTCGTGATCGTCCGTGGTGGCCATGTCAGGACCCTTCCCCTGGCTCTGCCGAGCCGGGGGAGACCCCATCACTGAGAAGCGAAGGCTACGACCGTGCGTACGTTCAGCCCCAAGCCTGGCGATGTCACTCGCCAGTGGCACGTCATCGACGCTCAGGACATCGTCCTGGGCCGTCTGGCGTCGACCGCTGCCAGCCTCCTGCGGGGCAAGCACAAGCCGATCTACGCGCCCCACGTCGACACCGGTGACTTCGTCATCATCGTCAACGCGGCCAAGGTGCACCTCTCCGGCAACAAGCGGACCCAGAAGATGGCCTACCGCCACTCCGGGTACCCGGGCGGCCTGCGCTCCGTGCGCTACGACGAGCTGCTCGACAAGAACCCCGAGAAGGCCGTCGAGAAGGCCGTCAAGGGCATGCTCCCCAAGAACACCCTGGGCCGTCAGATGCTGTCGAAGCTGAAGGTCTACGCGGGCGAGCAGCACCCGCACTCGGCGCAGCAGCCTGTGCCGTTCGAGATCACCCAGGTCGCGCAGTAGTTCCGGCCACCCCCTAAGACGTAGAGAAATCTGAGGAGCATCGTGGCCGAGACCACCGCCGAGCAGCCGATCGAAGAGGCTGTCGACGTCGAGCAGTACACCACCGAGTCCGAGGTCCCCGTCGAGGGCGAGTACACCTCGGAGTCCCTCGCGTCCGCCTTCGGTGAGCCCCAGCCGGCCGCCGGCCTGGGCCGTCGCAAGAACGCCATCGCCCGCGTCCGGATCGTCCCGGGCAGCGGCAAGTGGAAGATCAACGGCCGCACCCTTGAGGACTACTTCCCCAACAAGGTGCACCAGCAGGAAGTCAACGAGCCCTTCAAGGTTCTGGAGCTGGACAACCGCTACGACGTGGTCGCCCGTATCTCGGGTGGCGGCGTCTCCGGTCAGGCCGGCGCCCTGCGCCTGGGCGTGGCCCGCGCGCTGAACGAGGCCGACGTGGACAACAACCGCGGCGCCCTCAAGAAGGCCGGGTTCCTGCGTCGTGACGACCGTGCCGTCGAGCGCAAGAAGGCCGGTCTGAAGAAGGCCCGCAAGGCCCCGCAGTACAGCAAGCGCTAAATCCGCCTGCTTGTTCTTCACCGTTCGCCCCGGCGGCACGCTCGTGCCGCCGGGGCGTTCGTTTACGCGCAAGCGTGCCGGTGCGCCCGGTGGAGCCGTGCCGGTGCGCCGGGCGCGCGTGCGGGGTGCGTCCGGCGCGCGTGCGGGGTGCCTCCGGCGCGGGTGCGTGGCTGGTCCGGCGAACGCGTGGGGGCCGGCCACACGAATGCGTGCGCTTTGGGGAGGAACCGGCTCTATGCGGTACGAGCCGTGCGGTATGACGTATAACAAGATGAGTGCGGAGGGTGGCGGCGGCTCGGGCCGGCGTCGCCGGTGAACAACGCGGGAGGACACCAAGTGGGACGGCTCTTCGGGACGGACGGCGTACGCGGGGTCGCGGGCGTCGATCTGACGGCCGAGCTGGCGCTCGGCCTCTCGGTCGCGGCGGCACACGTGCTCGGTGAACTGGGCAGCCGCCCGGGGCACCGCCCGACGGCCGTGGTCGGCCGTGATCCGCGCGCCTCCGGGGAGTTCCTGGAGGCCGCCGTGGTCGCGGGCCTGGCGAGCGCCGGGGTGGACGTGCTGAAGGTGGGCGTGCTGCCGACCCCCGCCGTCGCGCATCTCACCGGGACGCTCGGCGCGGACTTCGGCGTCATGCTCTCCGCGAGCCACAACGCGATGCCCGACAACGGCATCAAGTTCTTCGCGCGCGGCGGCCACAAGCTGGCCGACGAGCTGGAGGACCGCATCGAGGCGCAGTACCAGCGCCACACCGAGCCCGGCGCCCCCGACTGGGACCGCCCGACCGGGGCGCGCGTCGGCCGCGTGCGGGACTACGACGAGGGCTACGACCAGTACGTCGCGCACCTCGTCGGCGTGCTCCCCAACCGGCTCGACGGGCTGAAGATCGTCCTCGACGAGGCGCACGGCGCGGCGGCCCGCGTCTCGCCCGACGCCTTCGCGCGTGCCGGGGCCGACGTCATCACGATCGGCGCGGACCCGGACGGCCTCAACATCAACGACGGCTGCGGCTCCACGCACCTCGCCAAGCTCCAGGCCGCCGTGGTCGAGCAGGGCGCGGACTTCGGCATCGCCCACGACGGGGACGCCGACCGCTGCCTCGCGGTGGACGCCGAGGGCAGGGAGGTGGACGGCGACCAGATCCTCGCGGTCCTCGCGCTGTCCATGCGTGAGCACGGCACGCTGCGCAAGAACACGGTGGTCGCGACCGTCATGTCGAACCTGGGCTTCAAGCTGGCCATGGAGCGCGAGGGCGTGTCCTTCGTGGAGACGGCGGTCGGCGACCGCTACGTCCTGGAGCAGATGAAGAAGGAGGGCTTCGCGCTCGGCGGGGAGCAGTCCGGCCACGTCATCATCCTGGACCACGCGACGACCGGGGACGGCACCCTGACCGGGCTCATGCTCGCCGCCCGGGTCGCCCAGACCGGCCGTTCGCTGGCCGATCTGGCCTCCGTCATGACGCGCCTGCCGCAGGTGCTCATCAACGTCCCCGACGTCGACAAGTCCCGCGTGGGCTCGGCCCCCGAGCTGCGCACCGCCGTCGAGGAGGCCGAACGCAGCCTCGGCACCACCGGCCGCGTCCTGCTGCGGCCCTCGGGTACGGAACCGCTGGTACGGGTCATGGTCGAGGCGGCCGACATCGAGCAGGCCCGCTCGGTGGCGGCGGGCCTCGCGGACGTGGTGAAGTCCACGCTGGGGTAAGGCTCCTGGACTCCCGCTGACACAAGAGAGCCGGCCGTGACGTCGAACGTCACGGCCGGCTCTCTTGTGTGCGGACACCCTGAAGGTGGCCTGAGGCAAAAAGTTGAGTCATTGCACTTTCGTACTGGGTGTGTTTTCGTGGGTGAGGGGTTCCCGCGCGTCCTTCCGCCGCCGCCCCCGCACACCAAGGAGAACGACATGCACCGCACCCCCGCCCGCACCCCCGCCCGTGTCGCCGTCGTCGGCGCCGGTCCCGGCGGTCTGACCTGCGCCCGCGTCCTTCAGCGGCACGGCGTCGAGGTCACCGTCCACGATCTCGGCGCCGCACCGGCCGCCCGCGACCAGGGCGGCAGCCTCGACATGCAGGCGGGCACCGGGCAGTACGCCCTGCGCGCCGCCGGTCTGTGGGAAAAGTTCGGCGCTCTGGCCCGGCCCGAGGGGGAGCGGACGCGTCTGCTCGGCCGCGACGGGAAGACCCTGTTCGACGCGGTGCCACCGCGCGAGGGCCAGGGAAACCCGGAGATCGACCGGGGGCAGCTCCGTGACCTGCTGCTCGACTCCCTAGCCCCCGGCACCGTCCGGTGGGGCCACAAGCTGGAGCGCGCCGAGCCGCTGGGCGCGGGCCGTCACCGGCTGCACTTCGCCAACGGGGAGACGGCCGAGACGGACCTGCTCGTCGGGGCGGACGGCGCCTGGTCGCGCGTGCGCCGCCTGCTGTCGGACGCCGTGCCCGTCTACACCGGGGTCACCTTCGTGGAGACCGGCCTGAACGAGGCCGAGGCCCGCCACCCGGAGCTGGCCGCGCTCACCGGGGAGGGCACGATGATGGCCCTCGACGACAACCTCGGCCTCGTGGCGCAGCGCAACAGCGGCGGCCACATCCGCGTCTACGCCGGGATGCGCACCCCCGAGGACTGGCACCGCCGGGCAGGCGTGGACCTGGCCGAGCCCGCCGCCGTCCGCGCCGCACTGCTGGAACGCTTCGCAGGCTGGAGCCCGGCGCTGCGCGGCTTCCTCACCGAGACCGACACCGGGTACGTCAACCGGCCCCTGTACGCCCTGCCCGTCCCGCACACCTGGGAGCACACCGAGGGCGTGACCCTGCTGGGGGACGCCGCCCACCTGATGTCCCCGTTCTCCGGCATGGGCGCGAACCTCGCCATGCGCGACGGGGCCGACCTCGCCCAGGCCCTCGCCGGCCACCCGGAACCCGACGAGGCCGTCACCGCCTACGAGAAGATCCTGCTGCCCCGCTCCACCGAGGCGGCCGAGGGCGCCGCCGAGGGCATCGAGAGCGCCTTCGCCCCCGACAGCGCGGAACAGGTCCTCGCCCACCTGACCGGCCGTCACTGAGCGGTGCGGCGCGGGGCGCCGCGCGGGTGGGCGTGGCCCGCTCGGCGGGACCGGTGGTGAGGCCCGGCATGAGGCCGTCGCTCAGGCCGACCCCCACGAAGGGGCCCGACTCGGCAGCGATCCCAACCCCCCGTAGGTCCACGAAGAGCCGTGCGGACTCCCCGACCGACCCGGGCGTGGGGGATCGCGTGGTGCGGCCCGGCTGACCTCGGCTCACATCGATCGACCTCGGCTGACATCGGCTGACCTCGACGGGCAAGGAACGCCTCCGAAGGCGTCTGCCGACACCTCCCTGCCCCACCCGGCCGACGACCGCCACGCGATATCGCGGCAGGGCCCGGCCGCCTCCGGCGGCACGTGCGCGAGACAAGTCCCGGGGCGGGCGCGGAGCCCGCACCGGCAGCCGTCGCCGTCTTGAGCGACGAACCGGTAGGCCCGGCCCTACGCGAGGTGCCGAAGCACCTCTTCGTGCTCTTGGACCGACTCGGCCCACGCCGGTAGCCGGGCGGGTGCGTCACAGGCGTTCCGGTGCCCGGTGGGCCTGAGCATTCCCGGCGGGCATCAGGTGGTCGCGCACGGATCGGGGGCGAGCGCGTGCCATGCGGCGGGTCCGGCCGGTGAGCCAACGAAGATTCACTCAAGGCGAGTTGGTGAGTGTCGTTGCCAGGAACACGGCCGTCTTCCCGTCGCCCGCGTACGTCTCGGCCGCGTAGGCGGGGCCGGGGAGGGTGCCGGGGGCGGTCACTGGTCCCGTCGCAGGGAGTTGCGCAGTCCGTTCTCCTCGACCACACGGGCGCGCAGTCGGCGCAGGAGGGCGGAGTCGCCATCCTCCGCGTCCGGGGCCGCGCCGTCCCCGGCCTCCTCGGCGGATTTCGCGGCTGACCTCTCGGAACGGCAGCGGACGCACGCGCAGGGCGGAAAGCGCATCGGGTTGAACTCAGGGGCTTGGGCGTCCTGTTCACTCATGCCGGCCCCTGACCCGAGCAGTCCGCCGTTTCCTGGTGCCGCCGGAGCAGCACCCGGCAGTCCGTGGCCCTGCTGAAGTCGCGCTCGGCGTCCGCGACGGCCTCGGCCAGGCGCCATTCCTCGCAGGTACGGCAGGGGGCGGGGGTGCTGGGGGGTGCGGGGCTCGACGGCTGGGTGTCCGGGCGAACAACTTCTCCCATGACGGTTGGTTCCTCTCCGTAGTCGTTCCACTACCGGGGCGACTCA
The DNA here is from genome assembly GCF_042869355.1 of Streptomyces sp. NPDC007088. NCBI lineage: Bacteria > Bacillati > Actinomycetota > Actinomycetes > Kitasatosporales > Streptomycetaceae > Streptomyces > Streptomyces sp. NPDC007088. Next base: position 102,573 of record NZ_JBIAFO010000018.1, on the reverse strand, counting down.
GAGTGGCCTACAGTCAGAACCCGTTCAACTTGTCATTCAGGCACGGAGAAAGGCGCGAAGGGCAATGAACGTGAAGGAGTTGAACCCCGACACCAGCCCCCAGGCCGCCTACGGGGCAAAGCTGCGCAGCTTACGGGAGGCGCGCGGCTGGACGCAGGACGAGCTGGGCGAGCGGATGGGGTACTCCGGAACCCACGTCTCGGCGGTCGAAACCAATCGCAAGTCCCCGACTCTGCGGTTTTCGCGCAGTGCGGACCTGGCCCTCGGTACTGCGGGCACGACGGACACCTTCGAACGCCGATGGGGGGAGATCCGGAACGGGTCGTTGCTCGAGGGTTTCTCGGAGTACATCGGCTATGAGGGCCGGGCGGTCGAGATCCGGCTGTTCCAAGTCGGACTCGTGCCAGGGCTATTGCAGACACCCGAGTACGCGAGGGCGTTGGCGGACGGTGATGTACGGCGTGGTGCCATCACGCCTGAGCAGGCAGACGGACGGGTCGCTGTCCTCGCCGAACGGCAAGCCGCACTGACACGGTCACGTCCTCCGATGATGTTGGTCGTGATGGATGAGAGTTGTCTTCGGCATCTGGTGGGTGGCGCGGAAGTCATGAACGCCCAACTTCAGCGGCTGGTCGAGTTCGCCGCACTTCCCAACACGGTGCTCCAGGTATCGCCGTTCGTCTTAGGCGAACGAAGGCCGTTCAACCTTCCGGTCAACTTGCTGACCATGGCCGATCGGACGATGGTCGCTTACGCGGAGTCCCACGCTCAGGGCAATGTTGACCGCGAAAGCACGTTCGTCCTTTCTACGCTGAACGCATACCATCACCTCCAGGCCGAAGCGTTGTCGCAAGCGGCTTCCGTGGCCATGATCCAGAGTGCGAAAGGGTAAGCCCGTGACTAACGAGCCTCGTTGGCGCAAGTCCTCCTACAGCTCCAACGGCGGCGACTGCATCGAGGTAGCCGCCAACCTCGCCGGCTCGCGCGGCGTGGTCCCCGTCCGTGACTCGAAGAACCCGAGCGGTCCGGTGCTGACCGTTGCCGCTGAGGCGTTCTCGTCCTTCGTGGCGGACGTCAAGACCGCCGCTGTCTGACCGTCTCGTTCAGCGCGCAGTGATGCGCGGTTGCCCCGTCGTGCGGTGTCGCACGGCGGGGCTCCGTGCTGTCCGTCCGGAGAGGCCCTCTCGCGGGGCGGGGCGGGGCGGGGCGGGGACGGGTGGCGAGTACCCCGTCCGCCTACGGGGGTTGTGCGTAGGGCCGGGGTGTCGGATAGTGCGGAGCAGATGAGACGCTGCCTTGAGGGGCCGCCCGCAGCGAACGCGTCGAGTCGAGTTCCTTCAGCGTCTGTACGGCGCTGTCGGCCAGGCGCCTTGAATACACATAGCCACGAGTCCCCAGGCTGGGGAATGCTCTGGGGCGATGGCAGGAGCGGACACCGTTTTGGTGGACCGTGCCTTGCCATGCCCTTTCGCCGGGCCCGGTCCCCTTGTCTGGGAGGGCCCATCCGATGCACGACGCTCTTCAGCTCGTCGCCGGTGTGTTCGGCGTCGTAGCGGCAGGTCTGAACATGGCTGCGACGTACCGGAAGGCCAGGTCGGAGCGCGAAGAAGGCAACCAGGGCGAGTCCTCTGGTCCGCGAGACGGCTCGGCAGCGTGAGGCGATAGCGGCACGTCGGGCAGGGCTCGGCCGGCGTCCCGGCCGGGCCGTGTCGCCGCGTCAGGTCAGGCGGGGCGGAGGGTTCGCCCGACGGCGTGGCGCGGCTCGCCCAGGCCCTCGAGGTCCGGTGACCCCGGCCGTGCCCCAGTACGGTCAGCGACCGCCTGTCGTCGCCCGGCCCCCGACGGGCCCCACCGGGGTCTTCGAGGCCCGGTCGAATCGCTCGCGGGACTCCTCGATGTGTTCCAGGTGCCGGCGCGTCCACCCGCACATGCCGTAGACGGTCTGCCGCAGCGACCGGCCCGCGTCCGTGAGGGCGTACTCCACGCGTGGCGGCACGGTCGGGTAGACGGTGCGCTCGACGAGCCCGTCGCGTTCGAGACCGCGCAGCGTCTGCGTGAGCATCTTGTGGCTGATGCCCTCCACCTCGCCGCGAAGCTCCGTGAAACGCAGGGTGCGCTCGCCGAGGACGGTGACCACCAAGAGCGTCCACTTGTTCGCGATACCGGAGAAGATCTCCCGCGCGAGGGAGTGGGCACGCGTCACGTCGGCGTCCTCCGGGACGCGTCCGGATTCTTCGGTAACCACGAGGTGCCCTTCTTTCGGAAAAGTGCGTTCTTCCCTCTGACCTGCGCACTCTCCTACGGTTATCAGGTAGGCACAAGTGACCGGAGGGCACGCCATGACCATCCTCAAGACGTACGCACGCCTGTGGACCGACGAGCTGGACGCGTCACTCGTACTGCTGCGGGAGCTGACCGGCGCGGAGCCCGACCTCCGCTTCGCCTTCGGTTCCGTCGAACTCGCGGCGATCGGTGACTTCCTCGTCATCGCGGGGCCGCCCGGGGAGCGTGCCCGGTACTCCCACGCCAGTGCCACCGTGATCGTCGACGACCTCGACGCCCTCACCGGGACGCTGGCGGCCGCCGGCGCGGAGATCACCACACCGGAGAGCGCCAGTGCCACCGGCCGGTTCCTGTACGCGCGCCATCGCGGGGGAGCGGAGGTCGAGTACGTCGAATGGGTACCGGAGCTGGTGGAGCGCGTCGTGCGGGCCCAGCGGCAGGTCCGGTAGCCGGGCCCGGGGGCCTGCGCGCCTCCTCACTGGAGCAGGGCGATGTGGGGATGGTCCGGGGTGGCCGGGCACACATGGAGTCGCAGGTTGTCGTCGCCGGCCATGCCGATCAGGGTGAAGTCGCCGTCCCGGGCGCCCAGGGGAAGCGGGGCCCTGGCCGGATCGTCCTCCTCGGCGATCCAGGTCCCGCTGCCGCCGTCCCATTCCGAGGAGGCGATGGTGAGGAGCGGGACCTCCGCGTACGCCTTGTACCGCGCGGGGTCGATCGTCTCCCAGCGGCTCATGTCGTCCAGCTGGTCCCGCAGCCAGTCGGGGGAAGAGCGCGGTCACGTCGAACGGCCTCGGCGGGGTGGTGGGGCCGGTGTCCATAGCGGGGACGATGCCAGCCGCGTCCGACAACGGGTGTACGCGTCACGCCTGTTACCCCCGCACCGCTTCCAGGGGCGTCTTCCAGGTGCGTCAGCATCCGTGTCAGCGGCCTGCGTCAGCATCCGTGTCAGCCCGGGAGCCCCAACTCGTCCAGCGGTGTCCCGGCGGCCCAGCGCCGGAGCCGGTGGCCGTCGACCAGATGGGCCACGCCCCGGCGGGCGGCCCAGCGGAGGTCCTCCTCGCTGTACGTTCCCTTGCTGATCACCACGCGTACGAGGTCCTCGACGCCCGTGTGCCACTCCATCCGCAGGGTCGCCGGGCCCGTGCGCGTGTCCTCGTCCGAGGGCTCGTCCCCGGCGCGGAACACGATGTCGAGCAGGCGGTCGCCCCGGTCGCGGGCGAACAGGCGGGGCCGGCCCCGGGTCGGCATGGCGATGACGCGCCAGCCGTCGCGGCGCAGTATGCGCTCGGCCGCGGTCGCCAGGCCGTCGTCGTCGAGTACCGCTATCTCGGCCGGGGTGTAGACACCGCCCCGCCTGCGGACCGCCGCCCGGCGCCAGCGCAGCCCCGGCACCGCGACCGCCGTGAGCAGGGCGAGTCCCAGCACCGGAAGGAGGACGCCGAAGGCGCGGCAGGACAGGACGAGGAGGAGGACCAGTACCGCCGCCGCGAGGACCAGGCCCGCGAACGCGGGCAGCACCTCGCGCAGCCCGGGGTCGTACGTTCCCCGCTCGCCCGGCTCCGCGGCCGCGCCCCGCCGTGGGGAGCGGCGCGACTCGGGTGCGGGGTCTCTCCTCAGCACAGCTCCACCTGGGGCACCTTCTTCTCCCGTTCCGTGTTGTCCGATACGGCCCCGCCGCCCGGCTCGGGCGGCGCCCGACAACCGTAGGCGGCCCCGGGGAGGGGTGGACCACTGGACCACCGCGGGACGGCGGCGGCCGGTCTCCTGCCGCGCCCGGTGCCGTCGCGGCCCGGTGCCGTCGCGGCCCGTCGGGAGCGTCCGGACCGTCCGACCCCCGTGACCTGCGGGCCTCCCGGTGGGTGGCGGCGGGGGCGGGTGCGGCATGCTGGAGGCCACGCACGACGCGCGGTGACGCCGTCCGCGTCTTCGCTTCCGTCGCGAGCCCGTCTGGAGAGTGCGCTGTGAGCCCCGACCCCCGGATCGACACGAGCAGGCCGCACCCGGCGCGGGTGTACGACTGGCTGCTCGGCGGCAAGGACAACTACCCGGTCGACCAGGCCGTCGGCGAGGGACTGCCCGCCGCCGCTCGCGAGAACGCGCGGCGCAACCGGGCGTTCATGCACCGGGCCGCCCGCCACCTCGCGCGTCTCGGGGTCGAGCAGTACCTGGACATCGGCACCGGCATCCCGACCGAGCCCAACCTGCACCGCGTCGTGCAGGAGATCGTGCCCGGCGCGCGGATCGTGTACGCCGACAACGACCCGATCGTCCTGCGCCACGCCGAGGCGCTGCTCGTCGGCACACCCGAGGGGGAGACCCACTACCTCGACGCGGACGTACGGGACCCGGCCGCGCTCGTCGAACGCGCCGGCCGGCTCCTCGACTTCGGGCGTCCGGTGGCGCTGTCCCTCATCGCGCTGCTGCACTTCGTGCCCGACGACGGGGACCCGTACGGGATCGTCCGTACGCTGCTCGACGCGCTCGCCCCCGGCAGCTACCTCGTCCTGTCGCACGGCACCGCCGACGAGCACCCCGAACTGGAGGCCACCACCAAGGAGTCGTACCGCAAGGGCGCGATCCCGCTGCGGATGCGTACCCGGGCCGAGGTCGAGCCGTTCTTCGCCGGGCTCGACCTGCTGCCGCCGGGGCTCGTCACCGCCAACTACTGGTACCAGGACGGCGACGAGGTGCCGCCCGCCGAGCGCAGTGGGTTCTACACCGGGGTCGCGCGGCTGCCGTGAGCCGCCCGCGCGGGGACGGGGGCGGTGGAGGTGCGCAGGGCCGGGGACGGGTCCGCGCCGGCGGAACGGGGCGCGGCGCGCTGCCGCCCGCCCTCCCGGCCCGGAGCCGCCCGCCCCCTCACAGCTTCCGCAACCGCACCCGCTGCACCTTGTGATCGGGCCCCTTGCGGATGACCAGGCTCGCGCGGCCCCGGGTCGGGGCCACGTTCTCCACCAGATTCGGTTCGTTGATGGTGCGCCAGGTGGTGCGGGCGTAGTCGAGGGCCTCCTCCTCCGTGACCTGGGTGTACTTGCGGAAGTACGAGGAGGGGTCCTGGAAGGCCGTCTCGCGCAGGCGGCGGAAGCGGTTGAGGTACCAGTTCCTGATGTCCTGCGGGCGGGCGTCCACGTACACGCTGAAGTCGAAGAAGTCCGCGAGGCCCACCCGCGTGCGGCCGTCCTTGCCGGGCAGGGCCGGCTGGAGGACGTTGAGGCCCTCCACGATCAGGATGTCGGGCCGGGAGACGGTCAGGAGTTCGCCCGGGACGATGTCGTACGTCAGGTGCGAGTAGACCGGCGCCGTGACCTGATCCTTGCCCGCCTTGATGTCGGCGACGAAACGGGTCAGCGCCCGGCGGTCGTAGGACTCGGGGAAACCCTTGCGGGACATCAGGCCCCGCTCCTTCAGCTCCGCCATCGGCATCAGGAAGCCGTCCGTCGTCACCAGCTCCACCCGGGGGTGCTCGGGCCAGCGGGCCAGCAGCGCCTTGAGCAGCCGGGCCACCGTCGACTTGCCGACCGCGACACTGCCCGCGACCCCTATGACGAAGGGCGTGCCCGCCTGCGAGCCCTGCTCGCCGAGGAAGGTGTTCAGGGAGCCGCGCAGCCGGTCGTTCGCCTCGACGTACAGGTTGAGCAGCCGGGACAGCGGGAGGTAGACGTCGCGGACCTCGTCCAGGTCGATGACGTCACCGAGGCCCCGCAGCCGCTCCACTTCCTCTGCGGTCAAGGGGAGGGGGGTCTTCGCGCGCAGCGCGCTCCACTCCTCGCGGGTCAGATCCACGTAGGGAGTCGCCTCCGGCCTGCGGTGGGCGCTCCTCGGGGGTGAGGTGATCACACGTTCCATTGTTGCGCCGATGTGTCGGCCCCGGCGCGTGGGGTCCATCACCCGGAGGGGGTGATTCCGTTTATTCCCCGTTCTTCCCCGTTCTTCCCCATTCCGTCATACCTGTGGACCCTCTGTGCGTACGCGGGTAGGTTCCGCCCCTTGGGGGTGATCCGGTGTCGCGACAGTGGACGCGGGCACGGGCGGGTGCGACGGCCGCGGGCGCGGAGACGAGTACGGCCGCGTCCGCGTGGTGGGACGGGAAGCGGGCGCGGGTACGGGCGCGGGTACGGAAGCGGGTGGGGGCGCACCGGGTGGCCGGTGGGCCCGGGGACGTGGCGGGGGACGGCGGCCCGGAGGGACCCGATGCCGCCGGGGACGATCTGCGGACGCTCGCCCAGGACCTCCCGGACGAGGACATCGCCGACGACCTGGACGATCAGCTCGACTGCTACCGCCTCGGCAGCAAACCGCGCTGCGAGGAGGTCGAGTACCTGCGGCTCGTCGAGGACGCGCGCGACCGGATGGGCTGAGCCCCCGGGCTCGCCCGCGCCCCGGGCCGTCCGCGTCCGCCGGGCTCGCTCGCCCGCGCCCCGGGCCCTCCGCGTCCCCCGGGCCGCCGTACGTACGCCGGGGGTGAGTCCGCCCAGCCGCCCGCGTCGCTCTCGCGGGGGCCGGGGGGCACCGGCTTAGGCTGCCGTCATGTGCGGAATCGTGGGATATGTCGGTTCACAGTCGGCTCTCGACGTCGTGCTCGCGGGGCTCAGACGGCTGGAGTACCGGGGGTACGACTCGGCGGGCGTCGCCGTCCTCGCGGACGGCCAGGTCGCCGCGGCGAAGAAGGCGGGCAAGCTCGGCAACCTGGAGAAGGAGCTGACCGAACACCCCCTGCCGAGCGCCGCGACCGGCCTCGGGCACACCCGGTGGGCCACCCACGGCGGGCCCACCGACGTCAACGCGCATCCGCACCTCGACAACGCGGGCCGCATCGCCGTCGTCCACAACGGGATCATCGAGAACTTCGCCGCCCTGCGCGAGGAGCTGCGCGCCCGGGGCCACCGGCTGGAGTCGGAGACCGACACCGAGACCGTCGCCCACCTGCTCGCCGAGGACTACTCCTCCTGCGGGGACCTCGCGCAGGCCATGCGCCTGGTGTGCCTGCGGCTCGAAGGGGCCTTCACGCTCGTCGCCGTGCACGCCGACGAGCCGGACCTCGTGGTCGGCGCGCGCCGCAACTCGCCGCTGGTCGTCGGGGTCGGCGAGGGCGAGTCCTTCCTCGCCTCCGACGTCACCGCCTTCATCGACCACACCCGCACCGCCATCGAACTCGGCCAGGATCAGGTCGTCGAGCTGCGCCGGGACGGCGTCGCGGTGACCGGTTTCGACGGGAGCCCCGCCGACGTCCGCACCTTCCACGTCGACTGGGACGCCTCCGCCGCCGAGAAGTCCGGATACGCCTCCTTCATGCTCAAGGAGATCGCCGAACAGCCCAAGGCCGTCTCCGACACCCTGCTCGGCCGGATCGACGCCTCGGGGACCCTCTCGCTCGACGAGGTGCGCATCCCGCCCCAGGTGTTGCGCGAGACCGACAAGATCGTGATCGTCGCGTGCGGGACCGCGTACCACGCGGGGCTCATCGCGAAGTACGCCATCGAGCACTGGACCCGCATCCCCTGCGAGGTCGAGCTGGCCAGCGAGTTCCGCTACCGCGACCCGATCCTGGACGGGCGCACCCTCGTCGTCGCGATCTCCCAGTCCGGGGAGACCATGGACACCCTCATGGCGCTGCGGCACGCCCGCGAGCAGGGCGCCCACGTGCTCGCCATCTGCAACACCAACGGCTCGACCATCCCGCGCGAGTCCGACGCGGTGCTCTACACGCACGCCGGGCCCGAGGTCGCCGTCGCCTCCACCAAGGCGTTCCTGACCCAGCTCGTCGCCTGCTACCTCGTGGCGCTCTACCTCGCGCAGAACCGGGGCACCAAGTACGGCGACGAGATCCGCACCGTCGTCACCGAACTGGCCGGGGTCCCCGAGGCCCTGGAGCAGGTCCTCGACACGATGGAACCCGTACGCGAGCTGGCCCGCTCCCTGGCCGGGCACGACACCGTGCTCTTCCTCGGCCGGCACGTCGGCCACCCCGTCGCCCTGGAGGGCGCGCTCAAGCTCAAGGAACTCGCGTACATGCACGCCGAGGGCTTCGCCGCCGGGGAACTCAAGCACGGGCCGATCGCGCTCATCGAGGAGGGGCTGCCCGTCGTCGTCATCGTCCCCTCGCCGCGCGGGCGTTCCGTCCTGCACGACAAGATCGTGTCCAACATCCAGGAGATCCGCGCGCGCGGCGCCCGCACCCTCGTCATCGCCGAGGAGGGCGACACCGCCGTCGAGCCCTACGCCGACCACGTCGTGCGCGTCCCGCGCGTGCCGACCCTGCTCCAGCCGCTCGTCGCCACCGTCCCGCTCCAGGTCTTCGCCTGCGAACTCGCGACCGCCCGGGGCAACGAGGTCGACCAGCCGAGGAACCTCGCGAAGTCCGTGACCGTGGAGTGAGCCGGCCGGGGTGCCGTCCTCTGGTACGCACGGCGTACGTACGGTGCGTACCGTACGTACGTTGCGTATGCGGGGACGGGCGCGGGAGGCACGGGCTGTGATCATCGGGGTCGGGATCGACGTGGCGGAGATCGACCGGTTCGGGGCGGCGCTGCGGCGCACCCCGGGCCTCGCCGACCGGCTGTTCGTCGAGGCCGAGACGGTCCTGCCGGACGGGGAGCGCCGGGGCACCGCCTCGCTCGCCGCCCGGTTCGCCGCGAAGGAGGCCCTGGCCAAGGCGCTCGGCGCCCCTCCCGGACTGCGCTGGACGGACGCCGAGATCTGGACCGAGGAGGGCGGCCGGCCCCGGCTGCGGGTGAGCGGCACCGTCGCGGCCCGCGCCGAGGCGCTCGGCGTGCGGCACTGGCACGTCTCGCTCAGCCACGACGCGGGGGTCGCCTCGGCGGTCGTCGTCGCCGAGGGGTAGCCGCCGCGCTCCGCGCGCACGCCCCCCGGTACGTGGTTCCGCGCGTACGCGTCCCAGTACGCGTTTCCGCGCGCACGCCACTCAGTACGTGTGGTCCGCCGTGACGTCCGCCGACAGGTCCAGGGCGCGGCGGGCCGGGGCGCCGCCCAGTTCCAGCAGGCACAGGGTCAGCGCGTCCACGACCGCGAGGTGCGCGAGGCGGCTGGCGACCGCCTCCAGGCCCAGCACCAGATCCTGGCCGCCCGCCACCAGGACGACCTCACTCGTCTCGGTGAGCGGTGAGCGCACATAGCTGGTCAGGGCGATCACGGCGGCGCCCTGGAGCCGGGCCCGGCGCGCCGCCTCCACCGTGCTGCGCGTCGCCCCCGTGTGGCTCACCGCGAGACACACCGCCGAAGCGGGCAGCAGGCCCGCCGACAACTGGGCGGTGAGCGGGTCGGCGGGCGCGTCCACCGGGCGGCCCACCGCGCGCAGCCGGTACGCCGCGTCCGTCGCGACCGGCGCCGACAGGCCCGCGCCCACCACCAGGACCCGGCTCGCCGCGTGCAGCAGCCGGGCCGCCTCGCCGAGCCGGGCGGCGGGCAGGGTCGCCGACAGCCCGTCCAGCGCCTCCCGCGTCGCGGCCAGGGTCGCCGACAGGGCCCGGCCGGCCGGATCGCCCGCTTCGTCCCCGGCCTCCGTGACCGGGGCCGGGGCCTGCCGGGCGGCGGCGATCTTCAGCTCCTGGAAGCCCCGGAAGCCCAGCCGCTGGCAGGCCCGCACGACCGAGGAGGACGCCGTCCCGGCCAGCGCGGCCACCTCGCTCACGCTCAGCCCCACGAGGTTCGCGCCCTGTTCCAGGACGACCCGCGCCACCCGCGCCTCGGCGCCGCGCAGCGCGGGCAGGTGCGCGCGGACCAGAGCGGGCAGGCCGGTGGGGTGCGCGGGGCCGCCGGGGCGCGTGGCGCCGCCGGGGTGCCCGGTACCGCCCGACGACGACGGCTCGGAATTCTGTTCCATATGGTTAGGGTAGCTTGGAATTCCGTTCCGCAAGCCGGGACCTCCCGGAACACCCCTGGAACGGGAACCGGAACACCCCTGGAACGGGAAGGAGCCCCATGGCCGGCGTCCCGGTCGCCGTACTCACGGCGGCGCTGCTGCACGCCATCTGGAACGCCCTGTCGCACGCCGCCTCCGACAAGGCGGCCAGGACCGTGATGATCAACCTCGTCTACACCGTGTGCGGCGGGCTCATCGCGTGCTTCACCCCGGTGCCCGACGGCGCCGCCTGGCCCTGCCTCCTCGCCTCCGCCCTGCTCCAGGCCGTCTATCAGGTGCTGCTCCTCCAGGCGTACCGGCTCGGCGACTTCGGGCAGATGTACCCGATCGCGCGCGGCACCTCGCCGTGGCTGGTCGCGCTGCTGTCGACGCTCGTCCTCGGTCAGACGCTGCCGCCCGGACAGGCCCTCGGCGTCGTCGTGATCTCGGCCGGACTCGCCGGGCTCGCGCTCGCGGACGGGCTGCCGGGCCGCGCCCAGCTCCCCGCGCTGTCCGCCGCGCTCGGCACCGGGGTGATGATCGCCTGCTACACCGTCGTGGACGGCACCGGCGTACGGGAGTCCGGCACCGTCCTCGGCTACATCGGCTGGATGTTCCTTCTCCAGGGCCCCGTCCTGCCCCTGCTCGCCCTGGCCCGGGGCGGCAGGGAATTCGCGCGCCGGCTGCGGCCCGACTGGCGTACGGGGGTGCTCGGCGGGCTGCTCTCGCTCGCCGCGTACGGACTCGTCGTCGGGGCCCAGGCGTTCGGGGACCTCGCGACCATCGCCGCGCTGCGCGAGACCAGCATCGTGATCGCCGCCGTCATCGGCACCCTCGTCTTCCACGAGCGCCTCGGCCGCAGACGGCTCGCCGCGAGCGCCGCCGTGCTCGCCGGGATAGCGGTCCTGCAACTCGCCTGAACCCGCCTGAACCCGCCGTACGCCTGAACCCGCCTGAACCCGCCTGAACCCGCCTGAACCCGCCGTACGGCGACCGGCCCCGGCCCAGAACCCGGCGACGCGGGCCCCGGACGCGCCCGGAGGGGGCCGTCACCGCGGTGACGGCCCCCTCCGGGCGATCATCTCAAGGGGCCGCCGCCCGGCGCTCCTGCCGGTGCGCGGCGGCGGCCCGCTTTCTCAGGCGCCGATCTGCCGGGGCTCGGACGCCCCGCCGATCGCGATCTTGCGGGGCTTGGCGCGCTCGGCGATCGGGATGCGCAGGGTCAGCACCCCCGCCTCGTAGTCGGCCGTGATGCGCTCGGTGTCCAGGGTGTCGGCCAGCACCAGCTGGCGGGAGAAGACACCGAGGGGCCGCTCGGAGAGCTCCATCTGCACGTCGTCGGCGTTCACGGCCGGGCGGCGCTCGGCCTTGACGGTGAGCATGTTCCGCTCGACGTCGATGTCGATCGCGTCCTTCGCGACGCCCGGCAGGTCGAGGGCGATCACGTACTCCTCGCCCTCGCGGTAGGCGTCCATCGGCATCGCCGAGGGCCTGGACCAAGTGCCGGTCACCCCCGTCAGCTGCTGGGCGAGCCGGTCGAGTTCGCGGAACGGGTCAGTGCGCATCAACATCGCGAAAACACCTCCACAGGTCTGGCAGGAACTGCCAATGCGCTTCGTCTGACACCGTTGTAACATGTCATCCAAACGATGACAAGTGAGAGGGTCATCCGGAGGATGACGAAGCGATTCGTCGTCCGGAGGGTGACGTACGGAGGTTTCCATGACCGCTGCCCGTGAGCCCCGCGACCCCGCCCCCTCCACCGGGCCCGGCGCCCCCGTCCCGCCGCCCTCCGGGCCCCACGACCCCGCCTCGTTCTTCGCCGCCGCCGCGGCCCTGGACGCGATCGACGAGGCCGTCCGCACCGCCGGGGACGGCGCGCGGGCGGACGGCGGACGAGCGGACGGCGGGCGGGCCAGCGCGGACCAGGCCCTGGCCGCCCTCCTCCTCCTGCGCAAGGTGCGCGAACAGCTCGCGGGCTGGGAGCCGGGGCTGATCGAGACGGCCCGCGCCGCGGGCTCCAGCTGGGCCGACCTCGCCCACCCCCTGGGCGTCGCCAGCCGCCAGGCGGCGGAGCGGCGCTATCTGCGGGTGCGCCCCGGGGCCCCCGGAAGCACGGGCGAACAGCGCGTGCGGGCCACCCGCGACCGCCGCGCCGCCGACCGCACCCTCACGGCCTGGGCCCGGGGCAACGCCGCCGAACTGCGCCAGCTCGCGGGGCGGATCACCGCCCTCACCGACCTCCCCGACCGGGCCCGCACCCCCGTGGCCCGGCTCGCCGAGGCCCTCGCCGAGGACGACGCCGCCCGGCTCGTCGCCCCCCTGGCCGACACCCGCGCCCACCTCCAGGAGGGCCATCCCGACCTCGCGGACCAGATCGGCTCCGTCACCCACCGCGCCGACCGGCTCCGCGGGGACGGCTGACCGCCCGGAGGAGGCGGTGCCCGGTCCGGGCCCGGCCCGCGCGGGTGTCACACGTCCCGCGCGCGTGCGTGCTCCCCGGCGCTCCGAAACCTGTCGTTAACGGGAATTTACCGGTGAGAAACATCACCGCGCGCGGTACGCGACGCACCGTAGCGGCCCCGCCCCGGAGAGGTAGATGGTCTTTACAGGCAACTCCTCGGCAAGGGAAAGGGCTGATCACTGTGTGCGGTATCACCGGCTGGGTCTCCTACCACCGCGACCTCACCTCCCACCGCCATCTCCTCGACGCCATGACGGAGACGATGTCCTGCCGGGGCCCGGACGCCGCCGGTGTCCTGACGACCCCCCGGGCGGCGCTCGGACACCGCAGGCTCGCCGTCATCGACCTGCCCGGCGGGGCCCAGCCCATGACCGTCGAGACCCCCGACGGCCCCGTGAGCATCGTGTACTCCGGCGAGGCGTACAACTTCACCGAGCTGCGCGCCGAACTGCGCCGCAGGGGCCACGCCTTCACGACGGACTCGGACACCGAGGTCGTCCTGCGCGGCTACGCCGAATGGGGCACGTCCCTCCCGGAGCGGCTCAACGGCATGTACGCCTTCGCCGTCTGGGACTCCCGCACCGAGACGCTCCTCATGGTCCGCGACCGCATGGGGATCAAGCCGTTCTATTACTACGAGACCGACGACGGCGTCCTCTTCGGCTCCGAGCCCAAGGCGATCCTCGCCAACCCGCTCGTCGCGCCCGTCGTCGGCCTCGACGGACTGCGGGAGGTCTTCTCCTTCGCCAAGACCCCCGGCCACGCGGTCTGGGAGGGCATGCGCGAACTGCGGCCCGGCCACCTCGCCGTCGTCGGCCGCGACGGCCTGCGCGAGCACGCCTACTGGCGGCTTGAGGCCGCCGAGCACACCGACGATCGGGAGACGACGGTCGCCCACGTACGGGAGTTACTGGAGGACATCGTCGCCCGCCAGCTCATAGCCGACGTGCCGCGCTGCACGCTCCTCTCCGGCGGGCTCGACTCCTCGGCCCTGACCGCGCTCGCCGCCCGCCGGCTCGCCCGGGACGGGGAGTCCGTCCGCAGCTTCGCCGTGGACTTCCCCGGGCAGGCCGACAACTTCCGGGCGCTCGACGTGTCACCGAGCATCGACACGCCCTACGTGCACGCCGTCGCCGCGCACGTGAAGAGCGAGCACCGCGACATCATGCTCGACGGCTCCGTCCTGTCCGACCCGGCGGTCAGGCGCGCCGCCATCGGGGCGCGGGACCTGCCGCTCGGGCTGGGGGACCGGGACAACTCCCTGTACCTGCTGTTCAAGGCGGTCCGCGAGCAGTCGACGGTGGCGCTCTCCGGGGAGTCGGCCGACGAGGTGTTCGGCGGCTACCCGTGGTTCCACGACGAACGACGCGAGGCCGGCACCTTCCCGTGGCTGGCCGGCGGCGCCCGGCTCGGCGACAGCAGGCAACTGCTCTCCGAGGACCTCGCCGGGAAACTCCAGGTGGACACCTACCTGGACGACCACTACCGCACCGCCCTGCGGGAGGTACCCACGAAGGACGGCGAGGAGGGCCTGGAGAAGCGGATGCGGCAGGTCTCCTACCTCCACCTGACCCGCATGGTCAACACGCTGCTGGACCGCAAGGACCGGATGAGCATGGCCGTCGGCCTGGAGGTCAGGGTGCCGTTCTGCGACCACCGCCTCGTCTCCTACGTCTTCAACACGCCCTGGTTGCTGAAGACCTTCGACGGACGGGAGAAGAGCATCCTGCGCGCCGCCACGCGCGACGTGCTCCCCGAGTCCGTCGTACAGCGCAAGAAGAGCGGCTACCCCGGCAGCTTCGACCCCGCCTACCTCACGGCGATCAAACGTCAGGCGGAGGACCTGCTCGCCTCCCGCCACCAGGCGCTCGAACTGTGCCGCACCCCGGTCCTGAAGGAGGCGCTCGCCGCGCCCCCGGAGCACATCACCGACGGGCAGCGGGCCGTCGTCGAACGCGCCCTCGACCTCGCCACGTGGATCGACCTCTACAAGCCGACGCTCGCCCTGGGCTGACGCCGAAGCGGCCCCGGGCGCACGCCGCGAGCCCCGCGAGCCCCCCGTACCCGCGCCACCCGCATGGCCCCGCCCGCACGTGCCCCGGCCCGGAGCCCGGACCACGGGCCCCGGGCCGTGAGCGCCGAGCGGTCAAGGGGCGCGGCGCCCCGTACCGCTGCGACCGCGTGTCCGACCCCGGGCCACAAGGTCCGGGGCCGCCCGGGAAAACCGCCGGATCTGGGGCAGACTCGGGATCATGCGTACCGCCCACAGCGTCGACACCGTACGGGCCGCCGAGCGGCGGCTGATGGCCCAGTCCCCCGAGGGGGCGCTCATGCGGCACGCGGCGGCCGGGCTCGCCGCCGCCTGCGCCGAGATCCTCGGCCGTGTCTACGGCCGCCGCGTCACCGTCCTGGCCGGAAGCGGCGACAACGGCGGTGACGCGCTGTACGCGGGCGCCCGCCTCGCCCGGCGCGGCGCCGGGGTCACCGCCGTCCTGCTCTCCCCCGACCGCGCCCACCCCGGGGCTCTCGCCGCGCTCCGGGCCACCGGGGGACGCGTCGTCGAGGCCCCCGAGAGCGCCGGGACGGACGGGCTCGCGCTCTCCGGGGCGGCCGGGGCCGTACGCCGCGCCGACCTCGTCCTCGACGGGATCGTCGGCATCGGCGGCAAGGGCGGACTGCGCCCGGTCGCCGCCGCCCTCGCCCGGATCGCCCACGAGGGCCCCGGCACGACCGTCGCCGTGGACCTGCCCAGCGGCGTGAACGCCGACACCGGGGAGGTCGCCGGGGAGGCGGTGCGCGCCGACGCGACCGTCACCTTCGGCACGTACAAGCCGGGGCTGCTCATCGACCCCGGGCACGAGCACGCGGGCGCCCTGCGCCTGGTCCCCCTCGGTCTCGACCTGCCCGGCGCGGACGGCGCCCCGCCCGAGCTGGAAGCGCTCCAGTACGCCGACGTCGCCGCCCTGCTGCCACGGCCCGCCGCCGAGAGCGACAAGTACCGGCGCGGCGTCGTCGGTATCGCCGCAGGCTCCGTGCGCTACCCGGGCGCGCCCGTGCTCGCCGTCGCCGGGGCGCTGCGCGCGGGCGCGGGCGCGGTCCGCTACGCGGGACCGGCCGCCGAGGCCGTCACCGCCCGCTTCCCCGAGGCGCTCGTCTCCTCCGGTCCGCCCTCCGAGGCGGGCCGCGTCCAGGCCTGGGTCGTCGGGCCCGGACTCGGCGACGGCGAGGACGCCGAGGCCGCGCTGCGCGACGTGCTCGAAGCCGGGGTCCCGCTGCTCATGGACGCCGACGCGCTCAGCCTCGCCGACCCGGAGCGCATCCGCTCCCGCACCGCCCCGACCCTGCTCACCCCGCACGCCGGGGAGGCCGCCCGGCTGCTCGGCGCCGACCGTGCCGAGGTCGAACGGCAACGGCTCGCCTCCGTGCGGGAACTCGCGAGCCGGTTCTCCGCCACCGTGCTGCTCAAGGGTTCCACGACCCTCGTCGCCGCCCCCGGGGGCGAGGGGCCCCGCGCCGTACGGGTCAACGCGACCGGCACGTCCTGGCTCGCGACCGCCGGGGCCGGGGACGTCCTGTCCGGGCTGATCGGCTCCCTGCTCGCCACCGGGCTCGACCCGCTCGACGCCGCCTCGGCAGGCGCCTACCTGCACGGACTCGCCGGACGCCACGCGGCGGACGGGGCGCCCCTCGCCGCCCACGACATCGCCGCCGCGCTCCCGGCGGCGTGGCGCGACGTCCGGGAGCGGTGAGGGGCGCCGGGCGACGGACGGGACGCGTCATCCGTCCGTCACCCGGCGTTGGGGCGGATTCCAGCCGGATGTCCCGGTACGGCCGCACAATGTCCCCATGACCCTTGCGAGAACGCGTGTCGCCGCCTACGTCGTGCGCTACGGGGCGGCCGGCCCCGAACTCCTCGTGTCCGGCCACGCCGGCGCGGCCGGGGCGGGGACGCGGGTCCCGGCGGGCGGAGTGCGGGACGGCGAGAGCGCGGCCGAGGCCGTCGTGCGCGAGGTCCGCGAGAAGACCGGTCTCGACGGACTGCGCCTCGCCCGCGCCCTCGCCGTCGACAGCGCCCCGCACCCGGACACCGGGGAACCCTGCCGCACCACGTACTTCCTGCTGTGGGCGCCCCGGGAGGGCGCCACCGCCTGGGAACACCACGTCGCCGGGGACCGTGCGGACGCGGGCCCAGTGGCCGCCTGCCGCTTCGAGCCGCTGCCGCTGTCCGCCCCGCTCGCCGACCGCCAGGACGCCTGGCTCTCCGCCGCCGACCCCCTGTGGGCGCGCCCCGCGGCGACGCGGCCCTGAGCCCGCCCGGCGCCCCGTCAGGGCCTCCTGGGACCGGGACATGAAGGGCCTCTGAGACACTGAGGCCGATGAACACGTCAGCGCCTGGCCCCAGGGCCGAGATCGATCTGGCCGCACTGCGCGCCAACGTACGCACGTTGCGCGAACGGGCTCCCGGTGCCGCGTACATGGCCGTCGTCAAGGCCGACGGCTACGGCCACGGCGCCGTGGCCTGCGCGCGCGCCGCGCGGGAGGCCGGGGCGGACTGGCTCGGCACGGCGACCCCCGCCGAGGCGCTCGCGCTGCGCGCCGCCGGGCTCGACGGCCGCCTCATGTGCTGGCTGTGGACCCCCGGCGGCCCCTGGCGCGAGGCGATCGAGGCCGACGTCGACGTGTCCGTGAGCGGGATGTGGGCCCTCGACGAGGTCACCGCCGCCGCGCGCGCCGCCGGCCGCGCCGCCCGCGTCCAGCTCAAGGCCGACACCGGCCTCGGCCGCTCCGGCTGCCAGCCCGCCGACTGGCCGGAACTGGTCGGTGCCGCCCTGCGCGCCGAGGCCGAGGGCGCGATCAGGGTGACCGGCCTGTGGTCCCACTTCGCGTGCGCCGACGAACCCGGCCACCCCTCGATCGCCGCGCAGATCACGCTCTTCCACGAGATGACCGGCCACGCGGAGCGCGCCGGGCTGCGCCCCGAGGTACGCCACCTCGCCAACTCCCCGGCCACGCTGACCCTGCCGGAGGCGCACTTCGACCTCGTACGGCCCGGGGTCGCGATGTACGGGCTCTCGCCGAGCCCGCAGATGGGCACCGCGGCCGATTTCGGGCTGCGCCCCGTCATGACGCTGAAGGCGCCGCTCGCCCTCGTCAAGCACGTACCGGGCGGACACGGGGTCAGCTACGGGCACGCGTACACGACGCCCGGCGACACGACGCTCGGGCTCGTCCCCCTCGGCTACGGCGACGGCGTCCCCCGGCACGCCTCCGGCACCGGGCCCGTCCTGGTCGCCGGGAAGTGGCGCACCGTCGCCGGGCGCGTCGCGATGGACCAGTTCGTGGTCGACCTCGGCGGCGAGGAGCCCCCCGCCGGGACCGAGGCCGTCCTGTTCGGCCCCGGCGACCAGGGCGAGCCCGGCGCCGAGGACTGGGCGCGCGCGGCCGGGACGATCGTCTACGAGATCGTCACGCGGATCGGCGCCCGCGTACCGCGCGTCCACCTGCACGCCTGAGCCACCGGATTCAGGCCACGGGCGTAAGCGGCGGCGGGCCGGGGGACGAGTACGGCAGACGGGACTGCTCCGGGACCCCGGGGGTCCTCAGGACGAGGAGGCGCGCGTGGGTGAGAGCGGGGCGCGGGCGGTCGCGCGCGGAGCCGCCGGAGCCGGTGCCGCCCACGCGGCGGGCGCCGGGGGTGCGGGTACCGGCATCGGGCAGGTGTCCGCGCTGTCCGAGTCCCTCGGCGAGGTCGTCGCGGGGGCCGTCACCGACGCGAACTCGGCCGCGCGGGCCTGGCGCCGGGCCGGTTTCGCGGGCGCGGCCGTCGGCGTGCTCGCGGCGGGCGCCGCCGCCGGGGTCGCCGTGGAACGCCTCACCGTGGGGCGCGGGATGCGCAGGAAGGCCCGGCTCGCCCTCGACTCGACGGCCCCCTTCGGCGCCCTGCGCGGCACCCCCGGCACGGCCCTCGCCGAGGACGGCACCGAGCTGTACTACGAGGTGGACGAACCCGGACACCGGGCGCCGGGGACGGGGGCCGCGCTCCCGACCGTCGTGTTCAGCCACGGCTACTGCCTGAGCCAGGACTCCTGGCACTTCCAGCGCGCCGCGCTGCGCGGCACCGTCCGCGCCGTCTACTGGGACCAGCGCAGCCACGGCCGGTCCGGACGCGGGAAGGCCCAGTCGGGACCCGGGGGCGATCCCGTCACGATCGAACAGCTCGGCCGCGACCTGAAGGCCGTCCTCGACGCCGCCGCCCCCGAGGGCCCGCTCGTCCTCGTCGGCCACTCGATGGGCGGGATGACCGTCATGGCGCTGGCCGAGCGGTACCCGGAGCTGATCGCGCGGCGGGTCGCGGGCGTCGCCCTCGTCGGCACCTCCAGCGGGCGGCTCGGCGAGGTCAGCTACGGACTGCCCGCCGTCGGCGTCAACGCCGTACGCCGCTTCGTCCCCGGCGTGCTCAAGGCGCTCGGCAGCCAGGCGGCGCTCGTGGAACGCGGGCGCAGGGCCACCGCCGACCTCTTCGCGGGCCTCGTCAAGCGGTACTCCTTCGGCTCTCCGGACGTCGACCCGGCCGTCGCCCGCTTCGCCGAACGCCTCATCGAGGCCACCCCCATCGACGTCGTCGCCGAGTTCTACCCGGCCTTCGCCGCGCACGACAAGGTCAGCGCCCTCGACCACTTCGCGGACCTGCCCGTGCTCGTGCTCGCCGGGACGAAGGACCTGCTGACGCCCGTCGCGCACAGCGAGGCCATCGCCGCGCGCCTGCCGGACGCCGCCCTCGTGCTCGTCCGCGACGGCGGGCACCTCGTCATGCTGGAACACCCGGAGCTGGTGGACGAACACCTCGCGGACCTGCTGGTACGCGCGGGGAGCGGGACCCGCGCAGCCGCTACCGTGAACTCCCATGGAAGCAGCGCACCACCAGACTCCTGAGCCCACCGCCCCGCCCGCCGAGCCGCCCACCGCGCTCGCCGTCCCGCCCTTCGCGGTGGCCGGGCCGGCGGCGACGGCCCTCCTCGGCAGCCGCCTCGCCGCCGTCCTGCGCCCCGGGGACCTCGTCATGCTCAGCGGCGAGCTGGGCGCGGGCAAGACCACGCTGACCCGGGGCCTCGGGGAGGCGCTCGGCGTGCGCGGGGCGGTGACCTCGCCCACCTTCGTCATCGCCCGCGTCCACCCCCCGCTCGGCGCGGGACCCGCCCTCGTGCACGTCGACGCCTACCGGCTCGGCGGCGGCCTCGACGACATGGAGGACCTCGATCTCGACGTGTCCCTCGCCGACTCGGTCGTCGTCGTCGAATGGGGCGAGGGGGTGGTCGAGGAGCTGACGGAGAAACGCCTCCAGATCCGTATCGACCGCGCCGTCGGACAGGCGGGCGAGGCCACCGGGGCCGGGGGGCCCGGGGAGCAGGACGAGACGCGCACCGTCGCCGTCACCGCGTACGGGCCGCGCTGGCAGGACCCGGCCACCGTCGCGGCGCTCTCCGCGCTGGGCGAGGGGCTGGACGAGGCACCGGCCGGAGGCGAGGAGCCCGTCTGAGCCCCCGGCGGCTTCCGCGGGTCCGGCCGGGTCCGGCCGGGTCCGGCGGCGGGGCGGCGAGTGGCGGGCGCGGGTTTTCCGACAAGGTGTCGGCATGATGTTGCGTCGCGCCCCCGTGGCGTGGTCACATGGAGCACGAGACATGGTTAGGTCTGCCTAACCACGCCTGGAGCACAGGAGGCAGTCATGCCCGTGGCCGAACGCCCCGACCGAGGCCCGCACGCCCCCCAGCCGCACGCGGCCCCCTCGATGAGCACCCTCCTGGCCTCCTGCGCCGCCGCGAACGCGGTCTCCACGCCACCACCGGCGCCCCGCCGCGCGGAGGAGCGGGACACACGCGGACCGGGCACGGGCGAGGGCCCGGGGGACCGGCGGGAACGGCGCTCCGAAGCGGCGTAGGGCCCGCACGGCGGCCCCCGGGCGGGGACGCGCGGCCCCGCCCGTTCGTGTCGCGCACCGCCGCCGCGGGACGACACGCCCCCGCCGGGGCACGTCTCGCTTCCGCCGCGGGACCTGTCGCTTCTGGAGGCCGGCGCCCGCTCCGGGAGGCCGGCCCCTCCTTCGGGTGACTGACTCCCACTACGGGACGAAGACCTACGGGACGAGGACCGGGGACCTACGGGACGAGGACCTACGGGACGACGACGACCTTCGTGCCGGTGGGGGCGAACCGCCACATCGCCTCGGCGTCCTTGAGGGACTCGCGGACCCCGCCCGTACGCGACTGCGGGTCCGGCGCGGGCGTCGAGCCGTCCTGGGCCGCGCTGAAACCGATCGTGACCCCTTCGACCAGGGCGAACCGGACGACGTGCACGACCGCGATGCCGTCCGAACCGGGCGTCGTCTCCGTCCGCGTCGTCACCGCGTAGCTGCCGGGGGAGGGGCTGACCGTACTCGGCGTGACCTCGTAGCTGCGCCGCGCCTTGCCGTCCTCGCCGACCAGCCACACGCGGCGCGCGTCGAGCGCGTAGACCACGCGGCGGCCCGTCCCGGAGTCGGCCGGCACGGCGGGCGCCGCCTGCGCGCCGGGCTTGCCCGGCCCGCCCTTGCCCTTCGGCGGCGCCGAGGACGACGGGGAGGGGGAGGCGCCGCTGTGGTGCGCGGGGGTGAGGTGGTCGGGGGCGCTCGCGGACGCCTGGAAGGCCAGGAAGCCGATCCCGGCCAGCGCGGCCACGGTGAGCCCGGCCACCGCCGCGGAGCTTCTGCCTGCCACTGTGCCGCCTCCTGTGCGTGGTCCGCGCGCCCCGCCCGGAGTCCGGGTCCCCGGGTCCGGTCCCGGGGAGGCCCGACGGGGGCGTCGAGTCGACTGGTGACGTTAGCAGCAGCGCGCACACCCCTCCTCCCGGTGGGCGCGTACGGGCGGTCAGGGCGTGCCGGGGGCATGAGCGCCGTAGGCTGTTTGCGTGCTCTTGCTCGCTCTGGATACCGCCACACCCGCCGTCACCGTCGCCCTGCACGACGGGGAGCGGACCCTCGCCTCGGACGCCCAGGTCGACGCCCGCCGCCACGGGGAGCTGCTGCTGCCCGCCGTCGACCGGGTCCTGAAGGACGCCGGGGTCACCCTCACCGACCTGACCGGCCTCGTCGTCGGCACCGGCCCCGGGCCCTACACGGGGCTGCGGGTCGGCCTCGCGACCGCCGAGGTCCTCGGCTTCGCGCGCGGCGTCCCGGTGCACGGCCTGTGCACCCTCGACGGCCTCGCGTACGCCGCCGGCCTCGGCGCCGAACCCGTCGAGGGGCCCTTCGTCGTGGCCACCGACGCCCGCCGCAAGGAGGTGTACTGGCGGCGCTACGCGGACCCCCGCACGCCCGTGACCGAACCGGCCGTGGACCGGCCCGCCGACATCGCCGAGGAGGTCGCGGGGCTCCCGGCGGCCGGGGCGGGCGCGCTGCTCTACCCGGACACCTTCCCCGACGCGCGCGCCCCCGAGCACGCCTCGGCCGCCGCGCTCGCCGCGCTCGCCGCCGAACGGATCGCCGCGGGCGAGGACTTGCCCGCGCCCCGGCCGCTGTACCTGCGCCGGCCCGACGCGCAGGTCCCCAAGAACTACAAGGTGGTCACCCCGCAGTGACACCCGCACCGACCGGCCCCGCCACCCCGCCCGCCCCCGTCCCCGAGGCGGAACTGCGCGAGATGCGCTGGTGGGACATCGACGCCGTCCTCGCCCTCGAACGCGAACTCTTCCCCGACGACGCGTGGTCGCGCGGCATGTTCTGGTCCGAACTCGCGCACGCCCGGGGCACCGGCGCGACCCGGCACTACGTCGTCGCGACCGGCCCCGAGGGGCAGCTCCTCGGCTACGGCGGGCTCGCCGCCTCCGGGGACCTCGCCGACGTCCAGACGATCGCGGTGGCCCGCGCCGCCTGGGGCGCCGGACTCGGCTCCCGGCTGCTGACCGACCTGCTGCGCAGCGCCACCGCCTTCGAGTGCGCCGAGGTCATGCTGGAGGTCCGCGTCGACAACGAACGGGCCCAGAAGCTGTACGAGCGCTTCGGCTTCGAGGCGATCGGCTTCCGGCGCGGCTACTACCAGCCGGGCAACGTCGACGCCCTCGTCATGCGGCTCACCGACCCGGGCAGCGCGCGGGTCCCGGGGGGAACGGGGGAGGCCGGGGCCCCGGCCGTCGCGGAACACACCGAAGAACCCGGCCGGGAGACCGGCCCGAAGACCGACCCCGCACAAGAAAGCGACACCCCAGGCCATGGCTGACGAACCACTCGTCCTCGGTATCGAGACCTCCTGCGACGAGACCGGCGTCGGCATCGTGCGCGGCACGACCCTGCTGGCCGACGCCGTCGCCTCCAGCGTCGAGGAGCACGCCCGTTTCGGCGGCGTCGTGCCCGAAGTCGCCTCGCGCGCGCACCTGGAGGCCATGGTCCCCACGATCCGGCGGGCCCTCAAGGAGGCGAAGGTCGCCGCGAGCGACCTCGACGGGATCTCCGTGACCGCCGGGCCCGGACTCGCGGGCGCGCTGCTCGTCGGCGTCTCGGCGGCCAAGGCGTACGCCTACGCGCTCGGCAAACCGCTCTACGGGGTCAACCACCTCGCCTCCCACATCTGCGTCGACCAGCTCGAACACGGGCCGCTGCCGGAGCCGACGATGGCGCTGCTGGTGAGCGGCGGGCACTCCTCGCTGCTGCTGTCCGCCGACATCACCTCCGACGTCCGGCCGCTGGGCCAGACCATCGACGACGCGGCCGGCGAGGCGTTCGACAAGATCGCCCGGGTGCTCCAGCTCGGCTTCCCCGGCGGCCCCGTCATCGACCGGTACGCGCGCGAGGGCGACCCCGGGGCGATCGCCTTCCCGCGCGGGCTCACCGGGCCGCGCGACGCGCCGTACGACTTCTCCTTCTCCGGGCTCAAGACGGCCGTGGCGCGCTGGATCGAGGCGAAGCGCAACGCGGGCGAGGACGTGCCGGTGCGCGACGTCTCGGCGTCCTTCCAGGAGGCCGTCGTGGACGTCCTGACCCGCAAGGCGGTGCGTGCCTGCAAGGACGAGGGCGTCGACCACCTCATGATCGGCGGCGGCGTCGCGGCCAACTCCCGGCTGCGCGCGCTCGCCGAGGAACGCTGCGAACGGGCCGGTATCCGGCTGCGCGTACCGCGCCCCAAGCTGTGCACCGACAACGGCGCGATGGTCGCCGCGCTCGGCGCCGAGATGGTCGCCCGCAACCGCGCCGCCTCGGACTGGGAGCTGTCCGCCGACTCCTCCCTGCCGGTGACCGAACCCCACGTGCCCGGTCACGACCGGGGCGAGTCCGACACGGAGGGGCCGCAGGAGCACGGCCACGGGCACGGGCACGGCCACGGGGGCCACGGAGGCCACTCCCACGACCACGTGCACGAGCTGGCGAAGGAGAACCTGTACCGGTGACGCCCGCCGAGCCCGCCATGGTGACGACCTGCATGTGGGAGGCGCGCGCGGCCGGGGGCCGCGGGCCGGAACTCCTCGACTGGGCCCGCGCCCAGCCACTGCCCCGGCGCCCCCTGCGCCGCGAGACCTTCCGCGCCCCGCAGGACCGCGTCCTGGTCCTCACGTGGTGGCCGGGTACCCCGGACACCGCCTTCCCCGAACTGCCGGAGCCCCCGGAAGAGCTGACGACCCGGGCGGTGCACCGGTGGCGGTTCGAGTCGGTGGGGGCGGAGGAGCGGGACGGCACCTGAGCCCGCCCGCGGGCCGCCGTCCACCCCGCGGCCGGCGGCCCCGGACGCCGCCGCGCGCGAGACCGCCGCGCCTATCGCGCCCACCGCCCTCCCGTCCTCCTCCCCCCCGGAGAACTGGCCGAGGGGTCCGCTCGGGACCGGCCGGGAACCGGCCCGACAGCGCTCGCCGCTGCCCCGCGTACGGGTTCCGTCCGCCCCCTCATCCCGCCGGCCTCCCCACCAGCATCGCCGGTGCCCCCGCCGCCCTGGTCAGGAAGACGGTCGCCGCGTTCGGGCCCTTCGGTTTCACCTGCTTGCGCAGTTCCTCCGGCTCCATCGCGGAGCCGCGCTTCTTCACCGTGAGCGTGCCCACCTCCCGCTCGCGCAGCAGCGCCTTCAGCCGCTTCACGCCGAAGGGCAGGACGTCGGTGATCTCGTAGGGGCGCGCGTACGGGGTCGGGCGCAGGCGGTCCGAGGTGACGAAGGCGATCGTCTCGTCGATCAGCGCGCCGTCCAGCTCCTCGGCCACCTCGGCGACCAGATGCGCGCGGATCACGGCCGCGTCCGGCTCGTACAGATAGCGGCCGACCTCCCGCACCGGCGGGTTCGGCAGGCCCCGGCCGGTGAGGCGGTGGGGGCCCGGCAGGAGCGTCGCGGTCGCCCGCGCCGCCCCCGCGAGCCGTTCCGCGTCCGGTTCCGTACCGAACCAGAGCACGGCCTCCTTGAGGTCGCCGCCGTCCGAGACCCACTCCGCCGAGGCGTCCGGCGGGATCGCCTCGTGCGGGACGCCCGGGGCGACCTTGAGCGCGGCGAGCGGCGCCCCGCGCGCCGCGCCGACCGCCCAGGACAGGGGCGGGGAGTACGCCTCGGGGTCGAAGACCCGGCCCCGGCCGCCGCGGCGCGCCGGGTCCACGAACACCGCGTCGAACCCGGACAGGCCGGCCTCGGCGACCTCCGCGCACTCCACGGTGACCAGATCCGCGAGGCCCAGCGCCTCGGCGTTGGCGCGCGCGACCTCGGCGGTCAGCGGATCGCGGTCCACGGCCAGGACGGCGATGCCCTCCCGGGCCAGCGCGAGCGCGTCCCCGCCGATCCCGCAGCACAGGTCGGCGAGGCGGCGCACCCCGAGGTCGGCGAACCGGCGCGCGCGGTGGGCGGCGACCGGGGCGCGGGTGGCCTGCTCCACCCCGCCCGGGGTGAAGAACATGCGTCCGGCGTCCGCCGCCCCGAACTTCGCCGCCGCCCGGTCCCGCAGCCGTGCCTGGCCGATCGCCGCCGACACGAGGGAGGCCGGGTGGCCGCGGCGCAGCCGCGTGGCCGCCGACAGCTCCTCGGCGGGGCGCAGCCCGCGCAGCTCGTCGAGCAGGGCGGCGCCCTCGGGGGTACGCAGGGCACGGAAGTCTTCGAGGTCCACCCGCCCATTCTCCGGTGCCGCCGCCCCGGCCCCGCACGCGGGACGCGGCGCCGCTCCCGCCCGCCGCCCCGGCTCAGCCCCCCGGGCACTCGTCGTCGTCGCCGCCGCTGAAGCACTGCCCGTACGTGCCGCGGTAGGTGGGGGACGGGGACGGCGCGGGTGCCTTCCCGGTGCCCTGTACCCAGCTGAGCGCCGTGACCAGCAGCAGGAGGAAGGCCAGGAGGCCCTGGAGGACGGCGGCCACCCGCTCCCGTCCCCACCAGAACAGCGCGGTGAGCACCGCGCCGAAGCCGCCGACGCCCAGCACCGTGAACCGCAGCGTGCTGTGGTCGGGCGTGCCCTGCGAGGCGGCGGCGGCCCAGCCGCTCAGGCCGTCCGCGAAGACCGCCCAGGCCACCACGGCCAGCTCCACCAGGCCGAGGACCAGGGCCAGCGCCACCTGCGCCCACGCGGAGGGCGGCCCCGGCCGGGGAGCGTGCGGGGGCGAGAGGTCGCTCATGGGACCAGGGTCGTACGGCCGTGCGGCGGAAGCGCGTCCTCCGCCCGGCTGTTGCGCAATCGTGGCGCGCCCGCGCCGCGCGACAGCCGTAGCAGGATGCGGCCTCATGAGATTAGTAGGACAAAAAGACAGAAAGACCTCACGGGGTGGCAGGTTCGCGCGGCGTCGGCTGCCCCTCCTGCTCGCCGCCCTCCTCGCCGCCTCCGGCTGCGCGACCGGGGCGCGGGACGCGGGGGGCGAGGCGAGCCCCTCCGCGCGGGCGGGCGCCGGGGTCCAGGGCGCTCCCGGGCCGGCCGCCGCCGCCCCCAAGGGCGCGCTGGAGCTGGACCGGGAGGCGGCGAAGGCCGCCGCCGAGCGGGCCATCGCGGAACGGGCCCGCGTCGCCCGCGAACGCGAGGCCCTCGTGGCGGCCTCCCGCCGCTGGGGCCTCAAGCAGCCGCCGATGATCGCCCCGCCCCCGCCGGCCGACAAGGTGCTCCCCCCGACCCGGGCCGGCTTCGAGGTGCGCGGCCAGCGGGACGAGGCCCTGCCCCCGGTCTTCACGACCGTGCCGACCACCGACCGCGTCGTGTTCCTGACCATCGACGACGGCGACAACAAGGACCCCGACACGCTGCGGATGCTGGAGGAACTGCACATCCCGTACTCGGCGTTCCTGAGCGACTACCTCGTCAGCGACGACTACGGCTACTTCCGCAAGGCGCGGGACAAGGGCGTGGCGATCAACAACCACACCCTGCACCACCGTTACCTGCCCGCCCTCTCGCGCGGCGAGCAGCGCGAGGAGATCTGCGGGATGCAGGACATCCTGGGCCGCCAGTACGGGAAGCGGCCCGAACTCTTCCGGCCGCCGTACGGCGACTACAACCGCGACACCCTCGTCACCGCCAAGTCCTGCGGGGTGCGGGCGGTGCCGCTGTGGAACGCCGAGGTCTTCCCCGGCCGCTGGGAGTACCGCGAGGCCGACCAGGACCTGCACCCCGGCGACATCGTGCTGACGCACTTCCAGGGCCGCGCGCAGTGGAAGGGCACCATGCCGGACGCCCTGCGCACGTTTCTGCGAACCGTCACCGAGAAGGGGTACGCGGTGGCCAGGCTGGAGGACTATGTCTGAGCGCTGAGGCCGTCCTCCGGCCCGCCCGCGACCCCGCCCACCGGCCCCCAGGCGGCCTTCCGGCGGCCCCTCGCCGGTCCGCCGGGGGCCCCTCGCCGGTCCGCCGGGGGCCCTTCGCCGGTCCGCCGGGGGCCGCTCGCGGGCTGGTCCGCCGGGACTCGTCTGGCACTCCGCTTGACCGAGTGCTAATCGCAGTCATAGTCTCGGTCCTGGCACTCCCCACCGGAGAGTGCCAAACAGCGACGGGCAGTCCGGCACCCGCGACGACGGACCACCTGGTCGCCACCCCATTGACCCCGCGAGATCTCCGAAGGGGGAGGTCGGATCGTGACGACCGCCAGCTCCAAGGTTGCCATCAAGCCGCTTGAGGACCGCATTGTGGTCCAGCCGCTCGACGCCGAGCAGACCACGGCCTCTGGCCTGGTCATCCCGGACACCGCGAAGGAGAAGCCCCAGGAGGGCGTCGTCCTCGCTGTGGGTCCGGGCCGCTTCGAGAACGGCGAGCGCCTGCCGCTCGACGTCAAGACCGGCGACGTCGTGCTCTACAGCAAGTACGGCGGCACCGAGGTGAAGTACAACGGCGAGGAGTACCTCGTCCTCTCGGCTCGCGACGTGCTCGCGATCATCGAGAAGTAATCCACCCGGATTCACCCAGCTTTGCTATGAGCTGCGCCCCCGGCCCCCGATGCACATGAAGCCGGGGCCGGGGGCGCGACTCGTTTTCAGATCCAGTTTTCCGAGAGGGCTGAACCGCTCCCATGGCGAAGATCCTGAAGTTCGACGAGGACGCCCGTCGCGCCCTTGAGCGTGGCGTCAACAAGCTTGCCGACACCGTGAAGGTGACGATCGGCCCCAAGGGCCGCAACGTCGTCATCGACAAGAAGTTCGGCGCCCCCACCATCACCAACGACGGTGTGACCATCGCCCGCGAGGTCGAGGTAGAGGACCCGTACGAGAACCTCGGCGCCCAGCTCGTCAAGGAGGTGGCGACCAAGACCAACGACATCGCGGGTGACGGCACCACCACCGCGACCGTCCTGGCCCAGGCGCTCGTCCGCGAGGGCCTGCGCAACGTCGCCGCCGGCGCCTCCCCCGCCCTCCTCAAGAAGGGCATCGACGCGGCCGTCAAGGCCGTCTCCGAGGACCTGCTCGCCACCGCGCGGCCGATCGAGGAGAAGTCCGACATCGCCGCCGTGGCCGCGCTGTCCGCCCAGGACAAGCAGGTCGGCGAGCTGATCGCCGAGGCGATGGACAAGGTCGGCAAGGACGGTGTCATCACCGTCGAGGAGTCCAACACCTTCGGCCTGGACCTCGACTTCACCGAGGGCATGGCCTTCGACAAGGGCTACCTGTCCCCGTACATGGTGACCGACCAGGAGCGTATGGAGGCCGTCCTCGACGACCCGTACATCCTCATCCACCAGGGCAAGATCGGTTCGATCCAGGACCTGCTGCCGCTGCTGGAGAAGGTCATCCAGGCCGGTGCCTCCAAGCCGCTGCTGATCATCGCCGAGGACGTCGAGGGCGAGGCCCTGTCGACCCTGGTCGTCAACAAGATCCGCGGCACCTTCAACGCCGTCGCCGTCAAGGCGCCCGGCTTCGGCGACCGCCGCAAGGCGATGCTCGGCGACATGGCCACCCTCACCGGTGCGACCGTCATCGCCGAGGAGGTCGGCCTCAAGCTCGACCAGGCCGGTCTGGACGTGCTGGGCACCGCCCGCCGCGTCACCGTCACCAAGGACGACACCACCATCGTCGACGGTGGCGGCGAGCAGTCCGAGATCTCGGGCCGCGTCGCCCAGATCAAGGCCGAGATCGAGACCACCGACTCCGACTGGGACCGCGAGAAGCTCCAGGAGCGCCTCGCGAAGCTCGCCGGCGGCGTCTGCGTGATCCGTGTCGGCGCGGCCACCGAGGTCGAGCTGAAGGAGAAGAAGCACCGTCTGGAGGACGCCATCTCCGCGACCCGCGCCGCGGTCGAGGAGGGCATCGTCTCCGGTGGTGGCTCCGCGCTCGTCCACGCCGTCAAGGTCCTGGAGGGCTCCCTCGGCAAGGAGGGCGACGAGGCCACCGGTGTCGCCGTCGTCCGCCGCGCCGCCGTCGAGCCGCTGCGCTGGATCGCCGAGAACGCCGGCCTGGAGGGCTACGTCATCACCTCCAAGGTCGCCGAGCTGAACAAGGGCGAGGGCTTCAACGCCGCGACCGGCGAGTACGGGGATCTGGTCAAGGCCGGCGTCATCGACCCGGTCAAGGTCACGCGCTCCGCGCTGGAGAACGCCGCGTCCATCGCCTCCCTGCTTCTGACGAC
The DNA here is from genome assembly GCF_042869355.1 of Streptomyces sp. NPDC007088. Classification (NCBI taxonomy): domain Bacteria; kingdom Bacillati; phylum Actinomycetota; class Actinomycetes; order Kitasatosporales; family Streptomycetaceae; genus Streptomyces; species Streptomyces sp. NPDC007088. Next base: position 72,952 of record NZ_JBIAFO010000018.1, on the reverse strand, counting down.
CGAGACCCTGGTCGTCGAGAAGCCGGCGGAGGAGGAGGCGGAGGCCGGCGGTCACTCGCACGGTCACTCCCACTGATCCGCTCCGCTTGGGTCGCGAGGTCCGGTCCTTCCCCTCTGGGGGAGGACCGGACCTCGTTCTGTCACCGCCGTCGGGGGTGTCCGGCCTTCGGCCGTGTCCTCAAGCGCCGGACGGGCTGGAAGTAGTCGTCCTCAAGCGCCGGACGGGCTGGAAGTAGTTGTCCTCAAGCGCCGGATGGGCTGGATGCAGTCGTCCTCGAACGCCGGACGGGCTGGTTCAGGAGTCGTCCGGCTGGTGAGGAAGACGTCCGGCTGGTCCGGAAGGCGTCCGGCTGACGCACAGGACGTCCGGCCGGTCCGGAAGGCGTCCGGCTGGTCCGGAGGCGGCCTCAAGCGACGGGTGCGCCTGACGGGGGGCGCCTTCGTCCCCGGCCCGGCTACCGCGGCCCGTACTTCCGGCCCGTCCGCGAGGTCACGCCCCCGAGGAGGGCCCTCGGTGTCAACTTCACCACGCTCATGAGCGCCTTGTAGCGCGGATCGGGGATCGAGACGGTACGGCCCCGCGCCAGGTCGGCGAGTGCCGCGGCCACGAGCTTGTCGGCGTCCAGCCACATCCACTTCGGGATGTTGTCCGTGCCCATCCCGGCCCGCTCGTGGAACTCCGTCCGTACGAAACCGGGGCACAGCGCCATCAGCCGCACCCCGCTGCCCTCCAGGTCCCGCGCCGCGCCCTGCGTGAACTGCACGACCCACGCCTTCGACGCCCCGTACGTACCGCGCGGCAGGAAGGCCGCGACCGAGGCCACGTTGACCACGCCGCCGCGCCCGCGCTCCCGCATCGAGCGGGTCGCCGCCACCGTCAGCCGCAGCACCGCCTCGCAGTGCACCTTGAGCATCGTCAGCTCGTCGGCGACCGGAACCTCCAGGAAGCGGCCCCGGTTCCCGAAACCCGCGTTGTTCACCAGCAGGTCCACCGGCTGCTTCCCGTCCGCCAGCCGCTTCTCCACCGAGGCGATACCCGCGTCGGTCGAGAGGTCCGCGGCGAGCACCCGGACCTCCACCCCGTGCCGGTCGTGCAGTTCTGTCGCCTGCACCCGCAGCCGGTCGGTGTCGCGCGCGACCAGGATCAGGTCGTGCCCGTCCGCCGCAAGCCGCCGGGCGAAGGCCGAGCCGATACCGGCGGTCGATCCCGTAATCAGAGCCGTAGTCATGCGGCAAGGCTAGTGATCTCCACGACCGCTAGACGCCGCCCGCCTCCACCGCCCCGCCCTCGCGCGCCACGAACTCCCGTGCGGCGGCCAGCGACTCGCCGTGCAGCGCCTCCCCGGCCGGCAGCAGCCGGGGCAGCAGCGAACGGTCCGTCGTACCCGCCCGGAACTGGAGCGCCACCGTCACCTCGTGGTCCGGGCGGTGGACGACCTCGATCGGGTCCCCGGCCCGTATCCCGCCCGGCGTGATCACCCGCAGGTACGCGCCCGTCTCGCCCTTGCGCGTGAACCGCCTGATCCAGCCGCTCTCGCCCAGATGCCCCGCGAAGGTACGGCACGGGACGCGCCCGCTCGTCACCTCCAGGACCACCTCGCGGCCGACCCGCCAGCGCTCGCCGATCAGCGCGTGCGTCAGGTCCAGGCCCAGCGTCGTCAGGTTCTCGCCGAAACACCCGTTCGCCAGCGGGCGCCCCAGCTCCCGCTCCCACGCGTCGAGGTCCTCCCGGGCGAAGGCGTACACGGCCTGGTCGTTCCCGCCGTGGTGGCGGGTGTCGCTCACCACGTCCCCGGCCAGACCGCTCGCCCCCACCCCCTTCGGCCCCGGCGCCGCGACCCGCACGGGCCCCTCGACCGGACGCTTGTCGATGCCCGTACCGCCGGAGGGGGCGTTCGTGTAGGGAACCCGCCGCAGCCGGCCCACGTTCACAGACAGAAGCCTCATGACCGGGAGGGTAGGCGGTGCGCAGCCCGGCGCGCCGCCCGGTGCCCTCAGGTGATCAAAGCCCGCTGTGGCAATTCGTGGTCGTCTCCAAGCATCACTTATGCTCGGTGGCATGATCGAGGCCCGACACCTCCGCGTCCTGCGCGCCGTGGCCGCGACCGGTTCCTTCTCGGCCGCCGCCCGTGAACTCGGCTGTACGCAGCCCGCCGTGAGCCAGCAGATGAAGGCGCTGGAGAACTCGGCCGGCACCCCGCTGCTGGTCCGTACCGGCCGTGAGATGCGGCTCACCCAGGCCGGCCAGGCCCTGTCCCGGCACGCCAACGGCATCCTCGCTGGGCTCACCGCCGCCGAGGAGGAGGTCGCCGCCATCGCCGGACTGCGGGCGGGCCGGGTGCGCCTCGTGTCCTTCCCGAGCGGCAGCTCCGCGCTCGTCCCGGCCGCCCTCGCCGCGCTGCGCCGCGACCACCCCGGCACCCGCGTCTCCCTGGAGGAGGCCGAACCGCCCCGCTCGGTCGAACTGCTGCGCGAGGGGGACTGCGACATCGCGCTCGCCTTCCGTTACGGGGACGGCCCGGCCGAGGACGCGGAGGAGTGGGCCGACCTCGTCGTGCGGCCCCTGCTCGCCGACCGTCTCGTGGGCCTCGTCCCCGAGGGGCACCGGCTGGACCGGGAGAACGCCACCGCCGGGATCGGCGAACTCGCCGACGACCCCTGGATCGCCGGGTGCCCGCGCTGCCGCAGCCAGCTCGTGGAGGTGTGCCGCAGCGCCGGTTTCGCCCCGCGCATCGACTTCGCCACCGACGACTACCCGGCCGTGCACGGGCTGGTCGCCGCCGGTCTCGGCGTCGCCGTCCTGCCGGAACTCGCGCTGGAGTCCATCCGGCCCAAGGGGGTGCGCGCGGTCGCCGTGGAGCCCGCCGTGCGCCGCCAGATCGTCGCGCTCACCCTGCCCGACCTCGCCCAGGTGCCGGCCGTCTCCGCCACGCTCGACCGGCTCGCGCGGGCCGCCGTGCGCTGAGGCGCGCGGACGGGCTTCCGGCGGGGCGACACCCGGCGGGACGCGGCGGGGCAGGGCAGCACGCAGGGCCGGCCGGCCGTGTGCCGAGCCGTCCGCTGAAACGTTCCTTCTCTGGTGTGGCAGCGCTCTCTCGCGCTCAGAACTCCAGGTGCGGCTCCGCGCGCGCCCCCACGTACGGCTCCGTGTCCGCCTCCGCGTACGGGTCGGAGTCCGCGCGTGCTCCCGCGTACGGGTCGGAGCCCGCCCCCGCCTCCGCGTACGGGTCGGCGTCCGCGTACGGGTCCGCGCGGGGCTCCTGGCGGGCGGGCTCGCGGCGGGCGGCTTCCTGGCGGGAAGGCTCCTGCGGGGAAGGTTCCCGGCGGGCCGGCTCCTGACGGGCGGGCTCCCCCTCCGCCTCGCTCCGGGTGCCGCCACCCCCCGCCGGGGTCTGTACGAGCCGGTGTCTCGCGCGGCCCATCAGCTCCTCGCGCTCGTCCTCGGTGAGGCCGCCCCACACCCCGTAGGGCTCGCGTACGGCCAGGGCGTGGGCCGCGCACTCGGCGCGTACCGGGCACCGCATGCAGACCTCCTTCGCCGAGGTCTCCCGGGCGCTTCGCGCGGCTCCCCGCTCACCCTCCGGGTGGAAGAAGAGGGAGCTGTCGACCCCGCGGCAGGCGGCCAGCAGCTGCCAGTCCCACAGGTCCGCGTTCGGGCCGGGAAGACGGGAGAAATCTGCCATTGCATGTCCCCTTTGTGCCGTTCTGTGCAGATACGGTGCCCATGACGGTACAGCGACTGTCTAAGAAGATGAAAATATGACTCTTGGGGAATCTAGTTATAGACACCGATAAACGTGAACAAAAGGCGCTAAATGGGGCATGGTTCAGTTCGACGACGGTCCGCGCTTCTCGTGCGGCCGCTCGCGCGCGGCCGGGAGTGTCCTCCCGCGGCGCGCGCGAGCGGCCGGTCACGGTGAGGTGTGCGACCCCTCACGTAGAGTGCCGAGCGGGAGCGACCCGGCCGTAACTCTTTCGGGTGACCGTCGTTGAGAGGGCTGAGGCGGTTGACGGAACAAGCGCTCGGGCAGATGTCCGAGGGTGTCCACCGCTCAGGTGACGATTCAGTACCAGCCTGGAGGCTCAAGGTGACGCGCAACAGCTGCGAGAGCTGCGAGGGACAGTCATGACTTCCGTCCTCGTCTGCGACGACTCCCCGCTTGCCCGAGAGGCGCTCCGCCGCGCGGTCGCGACCGTGCCCGGTGTCGAGCGCGTGACGACGGCGGCCAACGGCGAGGAAGTCCTCCGCCGCTGGGGCGCCGATCGCTCGGACCTCATTCTCATGGACGTGCGCATGCCGGGACTCGGAGGTGTGGAGACGGTGCGGAGGCTGCTCTCCGCCGACCCGGGCGCCCGGATCATCATGCTCACCGTCGCCGAGGACCTGGACGGAGTGGCCCTCGCGGTCGCCGCCGGGGCCCGCGGCTACCTGCACAAGGACGCCTCCCGCGCGGAGTTGCGGGCGACCGTCACCCAGGCTCTGGCCGACCCCACCTGGCGGCTCGCCCCGCGCCGGCTGCGGTCCGCCGAGATGGGCGCAGCCCCGACCCTCACCGCGCGCGAGATCCAGGTGCTGGAGGGCATGAGCCACGGCCGGTCGAACGCGGAGATCGGGCGTGAGCTCTTCCTCTCCGAGGACACCGTCAAGACCCACGCGCGCCGGCTGTTCAAGAAGCTCGGCGCCTCGGACCGCGCCCACGCGGTGGCCCTCGGCTTCCGCTGGGGCCTGGTGCGGTAGAGCCGTTCGCCCCTCGTCCGTCCGCCCTTCGTCCGCCCGGACCGGCCCTCGCGCGCCGGTCCGATCCGGCCCAGAGGCCCCGGGTGCCGCCGCGGCGGTCCGCCCCCAGGGGCGCCGGCGGGTCCCCGGCGCTCCCCCTCCCCGTCCGCCGTGCGGCGGACGGGGTGCCTGACCAGGCGCGGGAGCGCCAGGACCGGGGCCGTGCACGCGGCCTGTGTCAGTTCCCCGCGTGATGCCGCATCCTTGGGGGTGTGGAGTTCCTCGGGGACGAGTCGGTCGAGCGGGAGGGGAGGGCGCAGGACATGACATCCGGCGCACCTGCTCATAACGCTTCAGTGCACAACTACGGAGGCGGCGACGCGGATCGCCGGGCGCCAAGGCACCATGGTCCGATGCGTGACGAGGAGACGACCGCGATCGGGGCCCTCGTCCACAGCGCTGTCGAGGGCGATCAGCAGGCCACGCACGATCTGCTCGCCCATGTCCACCCGCTGGCCCTGCGGTACTGCCGCACCCGGCTGTCCCGGCTGCCCGGTGACGCCCGTCACTTCGTGGAGGACCTCGCGCAGGAGGTGTGCGTCGCCGTCCTGCTCGCCCTGCCGCGCTACAAGGACACCGGCAGGCCCTTCGAGGCCTTCGTCTTCGCGATCGCCGCGCACAAGGTCGCCGACCTCCAGCGCGCCGCGATGCGGCACGGATCGACCGCGATCCCCTCCGACGAGATGCCCGAGCGGCCCGACGACTCCCTCGGGCCCGAGGAACGCGCCCTGCTCAGCAGCGACGCAGCGTGGGCCAAGAAGCTCCTCGCCAACCTCCCCGAGAACCAGCGCGAACTGCTGCTGCTGCGCATCGCGGTGGGCCTCACCGCCGAGGAGACCGGGCAGATGCTCGGGATGTCCCCGGGCGCCGTCCGCGTCGCCCAGCACCGCGCGCTCAGCCGGCTGCGGGCCCTGGCCGAACAGCCGTAGCGGCCCCGGACACCCCCGGCGGGGGCTTCCGTGGGAACCTCCGAAGGTCTCCGTCGATCTTGTTCGTGGAATGTCACGCCTTCCCGGGCCGTTAGCATGGACATCCGCACCGATCAAGGCCATTTGGAGAAGGTGTCATGACCAACGTCGACGGAGTGCCCGAGAAATTCGCGACACTCGGGCTGACCTACGACGATGTGCTGCTGCTGCCGGGGGCCTCGGACATGGCTCCCGACCAGATCGACACCTCTTCGTACCTGTCGAAGAACGTGAAGCTCAACGTCCCGCTGCTGTCGGCCGCGATGGACAAGGTGACCGAGTCCCGGATGGCCATCGCCATGGCGCGGCAGGGCGGCGCCGGTGTCCTGCACCGCAACCTGTCGATCGAGGACCAGGCCAATCAGGTCGACCTCGTCAAGCGCTCCGAGTCGGGCATGGTCACCGACCCGATCACCGTCCACCCCGACGCGACCCTCGGCGAGGCCGACGCGATCTGCGCGAAGTTCCGCATCAGCGGGGTGCCCGTGGTCGACGGCGGCGGCAAGCTGCTCGGCATCGTCACCAACCGCGACATGGCCTTCGAGACCGACCGCGGCCGCCAGGTGCGCGAGGTCATGACGCCGATGCCGCTGGTCACCGGCAAGGTCGGGATCTCCGGTGTGGACGCGATGCAGCTGCTGCGCCGCCACAAGATCGAGAAGCTTCCGCTGGTCGACGACGCCGGTGTGCTCAAGGGCCTCATCACGGTCAAGGACTTCGTGAAGGCCGAGAAGTACCCGAACGCGGCCAAGGACGCCGAGGGCCGGCTCATCGTCGGTGCCGCCGTCGGCGTCGCGGGCGACGCCTTCGAGCGGGCCCAGGCGCTCGTCGAGGCCGGGGTCGACTTCGTCGTCGTGGACACCGCGCACGGCCACTCCCGCCTCGTCGGCGACATGGTCGCCAAGATCAAGTCGAACGCCCCCGGGGTCGACGTGATCGGCGGCAACATCGCGACCAGGGACGGCGCCCAGGCGCTCATCGACTCGGGCGTCGACGGCATCAAGGTCGGCGTGGGCCCCGGCTCCATCTGCACGACCCGGGTCGTCGCCGGGATCGGCGTCCCGCAGGTCACCGCGATCTACGAGGCCGCGCTCGCCGCGAAGGCGGCCGGGGTCCCGGTCATCGGCGACGGCGGCCTCCAGTACTCCGGCGACATCGCGAAGGCCCTCGTGGCCGGCGCCGACACCGTGATGCTGGGCTCGCTGCTGGCCGGCTGCGAGGAGTCGCCCGGTGAGCTGATGTTCATCAACGGCAAGCAGTTCAAGTCGTACCGCGGCATGGGCTCGCTCGGCGCGATGCAGACCCGCGGCGACCACAAGTCGTACTCGAAGGACCGCTACTTCCAGGAGGGCGTGGCCTCCGACGACAAGCTCGTGCCCGAGGGCATCGAGGGCCAGGTGCCCTTCCGCGGCCCGCTCTCGGCCGTCGTGCACCAGCTCGTGGGCGGCCTGCGGCAGTCCATGTTCTACGTCGGCGGGCGCACCGTGCCCGAGACGCAGGAGCGCGGCCGCTTCGTCCGGATCACCTCGGCGGGGCTCAAGGAGTCGCACCCGCACGACATCCAGATGACGGCCGAGGCGCCGAACTACAGCCGCCACTGAGCGCGCCGCACGCACGGACACCCCCGGGCCCCGGGGGCGGACACCCGCCCCCGGGGCCCCGGTCCGTGCCGGGGGATACTGGGGGACGAAAGCATGACCGCGTAGGAAAGGCCAGCAGGTGACTGAGATCGAGATCGGACGCGGCAAGCGCGGCCGGAGGGCGTACGCGTTCGACGACATCGCCGTCGTACCGAGCCGCCGCACGCGTGACCCCAAGGAGGTCTCGATCGCCTGGCAGATCGACGCCTACCGCTTCGACCTGCCGTTCCTCGCGGCACCCATGGACTCCGTGGTCTCCCCGGCCACCGCGATCCGCATCGGTGAGCTGGGCGGCCTCGGCGTGCTCAACCTCGAAGGGCTGTGGACCCGGTACGAGGACCCGCAGCCGCTGCTCGACGAGATCGCCGCCCTGGACGCGGAGAGCGCCAACCGCCGCCTCCAGGAGATCTACGCGGCCCCGATCAAGGAGGAGCTGATCGGGCAGCGCATCAAGGAGGTGCGCGACTCCGGTGTCGTCACCGCCGCCGCGCTCTCCCCGCAGCGCACCGCCCAGTTCTCCAAGGCCGTCGTGGACGCGGGCGTCGACATCTTCGTGATCCGCGGCACCACGGTCTCCGCCGAGCACGTGTCGGGCGCCGCCGAACCGCTCAACCTCAAGCAGTTCATCTACGAGCTGGACGTCCCCGTCATCGTCGGCGGCTGCGCGACGTACACGGCGGCGCTGCACCTCATGCGCACCGGCGCGGCCGGGGTCCTCGTCGGCTTCGGCGGCGGCGCCGCGCACACCACGCGCAACGTCCTGGGCATCCAGGTCCCGATGGCCACCGCCGTCGCCGACGTGGCCGCCGCGCGCCGCGACTACATGGACGAGTCCGGCGGCCGCTACGTGCACGTCATCGCGGACGGCGGGGTCGGCTGGTCCGGCGACCTGCCGAAGGCGATCGCCTGCGGGGCCGACGCGGTCATGATGGGCTCCCCGCTGGCCCGCGCCACCGACGCGCCCGGCAAGGGGCACCACTGGGGCATGGAGGCCGTCCACGAGGACGTGCCGCGCGGCAAGAAGGTCGACCTCGGGACCGTCGGCACGACCGAGGAGATCCTGGCCGGTCCCTCGCACACCCCGGACGGCTCGATGAACATCTTCGGCGCCCTGCGCCGCGCGATGGCCACCACGGGCTACAGCGAGCTGAAGGAGTTCCAGCGGGTCGAGGTCACCGTCTCGCCCTCGCGCCACGACCAGAGCTGAGCCTGCTCGTAACACCACGCGGCGGGGCCCGGACCAGTGCTTCTGGTCCGGGCCCCGCCGTACGCGCGTGCGCGCGAGGCCGGCTACGCGGCGGCCTTGCGCGCGCCCGAGAAGGCGGCGAAGGCCGCGAGCGCGAAGAAGAGGAAGGACAGGAGGTCGAGGTTCTCCTGCCACGCCTCCCGGACCAGGCCGAAGTGGTCCAGCAGCAGCTGGTTCACGGTGAAGGCCGACTCCTTCGCGCCGAGCAGCGCCATCCCGAGGAGCTGGCCGGCGGCCACGGCCCCCAGCGACAGGACCGCCGAGACCGGGGCGAGCGCCGGGTGCGAGCCGCCCAGCCTGCCCGCGGCGAAGCCCACCAGGAAGCCGACGCCGACCGCCGCGTAGCCGACCTCGCGCTCGATGGCGCTGATCAGCCAGCCGTACACGCCCGCGGTGACCAGCGCGGCCACCAGCGCCGCGAGCAGGCCGAGCGTCAGGTTGCCGCCGCGCGCGGCGGGGGCGGCCGGGCCGAAGCCGGCCGGGGCGGCCAAGAAGGGCTGCCCGGGTGCCGGCGGAGCGGCGGGCGGGAGGGGGCGGTCCGGCGACTGCCGCGGGGGCACGGCCGGGGCGGGGCCGAAGCCGGCCGGGGCGGCGGGCGCCGCGGGCGCCGGGGCGGGGCCGAAGCCCGCCGTGTCCCGCGGTGCGGCCGGCTGCGGCGACGGTCCTGGCTGCCCGGCGGGCGGCGGGTACTGCTGCGACACGGAAGTCCCCCTGTGACGGTCGGCTGAGGACGCGCGCCCGGTCCTGCTTGATCGGGGCACGTCAGACGAGCCGAAACAGTAACAGCGGGTGGCGGCACCGGGGCGTCCGGTTGCCGGGCCGTTACACCGGACCGGCCCCGCGACCGCCTCCCCTCACAGCCGGTGGGCCGCGCCGACCGGGGTCGCCCCCCTGGTGTCCAGGAGGAGCTGCGCCTTCACCGTGAGGCCCTGGAGGTCGTAGGTGCGGTGGTGCTGGAGCAGGATCGTCAGGTCGGCCGCGGCCGTCGCCTCGTACAGGGCGTCGGCGCGCGGTACCGGGTGGCCCAGGACGCGCCAGTGCGGGACCTGCGGGTCGTGGTAGCTGATGGTCGCGCCCATACCGGTCAGCCGCGTGGCGATCTCCTCGGCCGGCGCGCCCTCCTGGTCGGCGACGTCCGGCTTGTAGGTCACGCCCAGGAGCAGCACCCGGGCGCCGCGCACCGACTTGCCGTGCTCGTTGAGGAGGGTCGCGGCGCGCTGGATGACGTAGCTGGGCATCCGGTTGTTGATCTCGCGGGCCAGGCCGACCATGCGCAGCGGATGGCCCGGCGTACGGGCCGGGTGCGGCAGGTGCTCGGGGTCCAGCGGGACGCCGTGCCCGCCGACCCCGGGCCCCGGCCGGAACGCCTGGAAGCCGTACGGCTTGGTCTCGGCGCAGCGGATGACGTCCCACAGGTCGACGCCCAGGTCGTGGCAGAGCACCGCCATCTCGTTGACCAGCGCGATGTTGACGTGCCGGTAGTTGGTCTCCAGGAGCTGGACGGTCTCCGCCTCGCGCGGTCCGCGCGCCCGCACCACCTTGTCGGTGAGCCGGCCGTAGAACGCGGCGGCCGACTCGGTGCACGCCGGGGTGAGGCCGCCGATGACCTTCGGGGTGCGGTGGTAGTCGTGCACGCGGTTGCCGGGGTCGAGCCGCCCGGGGGAGTACGCGAGGTGGAAGTCGCGGCCCGCCCGCAGCCCCGAGCCCTGCTCCAGGATCGGCCGCAGGAAGTCCTCGGTGGCCCCGGGGTAGGCGGGCGACTCCAGGATGACGGTGGTGTGCGGGCGCAGCCGGGCGGCGAGGGCGCGGGCCGCCTCGGCGACCCGGGACAGCTCCGGCGAGCCGTCCGGGGCGAGCCGGACGGGGGCGCAGATCACGGCGGTGCGCACCCGGCCCAGTTCGGCCGGGTCGGCGGTGGGCCGGAAGCCGCCGGAGAGCATCCGGCGTACCTCGGCGGCGCTCAGCGCGGCCTCGGTGCCGCCGCCGGGCAGCCGGCCGAGCGCGAGGTCGCGGACCCTGGCCGGCTCGTCGTGGCCCACGGTCGCGATCCCCGCCGCGACGGCGGCACGGGCGAGCGGGAGACCGAGGTGGCCGAGGCCGATCACCGCGAGGTCTGCGGGCATGGATGGGCCGTCCTTCCCAAGGAGTGGTGGCGGTCCGGGGGTGAGCGCGCTGTCAGACTAGGAGTAAATATGACCGTGCTGTGGTAATGGCGCACGGAATTTCCTGATATGTCCCGGGTGGCGGCGCCCACCCGGGTGTGTACGGAGGGGCCGCGGCAGGCAGGAGAAGAGGGCGCGGCACGCACGCGGTGCCCCGCGACCGGTGCGTCGTCCGGCCGGTGCACGGCATCCACGGGCCCCGCCCGCACGGCGGCGCGGTCCGCACAAGCGACAGCACAGGAGGCGACCGTGAGGACAGCGACACTCGGGCCGGCGCAGCGCGCCGAGGCCCTGGCCCGGATGGCCGAGCGGGAGCTGGACGTCCTGGTGGTGGGCGGCGGGGTGGTCGGCGCGGGCACCGCCCTGGACGCCGTCACCCGGGGCCTGACGACCGGTCTGGTCGAGGCCGCCGACTGGGCCTCGGGCACCTCCAGCCGCTCCAGCAAGCTCGTCCACGGCGGCCTCAGGTACCTGGAGATGCTGGACTTCGCGCTGGTCCGCGAGGCACTGAAGGAGCGCGGACTGCTCCTGGAACGCATCGCCCCGCACCTCGTGAAGCCCGTGCCCTTCCTCTACCCGCTGCGCCACCGCCTGTGGGAACGCGCCTACGCGGGCTCGGGCGTCGCCCTGTACGACGCGATGTCGACGGCCCGGGGCCACGGGCGCGGGCTGCCGGCCCACCGTCACCTGACCCGCCGCCACGCGCTGCGCGTCGCGCCCTGCCTGCGCAAGGACGCGCTGACCGGCGCCCTCCAGTACTACGACGCGCAGGTGGACGACGCGCGGTACGTCACGACCCTGGTGCGTACCGCCGCCGCCTACGGCGCCGACGTCGCCAACCGGGCCCGGGTGACCGGGTTCCTGCGCGAGGGCGAACGGGTCGTCGGCGCGCGCGTCGAGGACGTCGAGGCGGGCGGCGAGTACGAGATCCGCGCCCGGCAGATCGTCAACGCGACCGGCGTGTGGACCGACGACACCCAGGCCCTGGTCGGGGAGCGCGGACAGTTCCACGTGCGCGCCTCCAAGGGCATCCACCTCGTGGTGCCCAAGGACCGGATCAACTCCACCAGCGGCCTCGTCCTGCGCACCGAGAAGAGCGTCCTGTTCGTCATCCCCTGGGGCAGGCACTGGATCGTCGGCACCACCGACACCGACTGGGACCTCGACAAGGCGCACCCCGCCGCCTCCAGCGCCGACATCGACTACCTGCTGGACCACGTCAACTCGGTGCTGTCCCGGCCGCTGACCCGCGACGACGTGCAGGGCGTCTACGCGGGGCTGCGCCCGCTGCTGGCCGGGGAGTCCGAGGCGACCAGCAAACTCTCCCGCGAGCACACCGTGGCGCATCCCGTGCCCGGACTCGTCGTCGTCGCGGGCGGCAAGTACACGACGTACCGGGTCATGGCCAAGGACGCCGTGGACGAGGCGGTGCACGGGCTCGACCAGCGGGTCGCGGACTGTGTCACCGAGGACGTGCCGCTCGTCGGGGCGCAGGGCTACCGCGCCCTGTGGAACGCGCGGGCCCTCACCGCGAGCCGCTCCGGACTGCACGTCGTCCGCGTCGAGCACCTGCTCAACCGCTACGGCTCGCTGGCCGAGGAGGTCCTCGGCCTGATCGCCGGGGACCCCGGGCTCGGCGCCCCGCTGACCGGGGCCGACGACTACCTGCGCGCCGAAGTCGTGTACGCCGCCTCGCACGAGGGCGCCCGGCACCTCGACGACGTCCTCACCCGCCGCACCCGCGTCTCCATCGAGACCTTCGACCGGGGCACCCGCTGCGCCCGCGAGGCCGCCGGGCTGATGGCCCCCGTGCTCGGCTGGGAGGCGGACCAGACGGAGAGGGAGATCGAGCGGTACGCGAAACGCGTCGAGGCGGAACGCGAGTCGCAGCGCCAGCCCGACGACCTCAGCGCCGACGCGGCCCGCCTCGGCGCCCCGGACATCGTGCCGCTCAACTGAGACGGAGGCCGGGGCGAAAGCGGGAGGCGGCCGCCGCGCGGGTGCCCGACTTCTGCGCACAGGGACGGAAACCGGAATCCGTGTCCCTTCTCTCACGGCGCGTCAGGAACTGTCCCGGCCCCTTGCCCCCGGCACGCGGCGGCGGGAGAGTGGCGGCCGGGGCCTGGGCGGCGGGGCCGGGCCCCGCCCGGGACCCTGGGCGAGAAGCGGTCCCGGCGTGGGTGACAATGGAGGCTCTGTCAGGGCGGGTTGCAGAGGGGACGCATGTCGGAGTCGGAGCAGGCGCGCGAGTCCAAGGGTCGTCTCCTCGCCGGGCGGTACCGCCTGGGGGAGGTCCTGGGCCGCGGTGGCATGGGTACGGTGTGGCGGGCGACCGACGAGACCCTCGGCAGGACGGTCGCGGTCAAGGAGCTGCGCTTCCCCTCCAGCATCGACGACGACGAGAAGCGACGGCTGATCACCCGCACGCTGCGCGAGGCGAAGGCGATCGCCCGGATTCGCAACAACGGCGCGGTCACCGTCTTCGACGTCGTCGACGAGGACGACCGGCCGTGGATCGTCATGGAACTGGTCGAGGGCAAGTCGCTCGCCGAGTTCGTCCGCGAGGACGGGCTGCTCAGCCCGCGCCGCGCCGCCGAGGTGGGCCTCGCCGTCCTCGACGTGCTGCGCGACGCGCACCGCGAGGGCATCCTGCACCGCGACGTGAAGCCCTCCAACGTCCTGATCGCCGAGGACGGCCGCGTCGTCCTCACCGACTTCGGCATCGCCCAGGTCGAGGGCGACCCCTCCGTCACCTCCACCGGGATGCTCGTCGGCGCCCCCTCCTACATCTCGCCCGAGCGGGCGCGCGGCCACAAGCCGGGTCCGGCCGCCGACCTGTGGTCGCTCGGCGGGCTGCTCTACGCGGCCGTCGAGGGCGTCCCGCCGTACGACAAGGGCTCCGCGATCGCGACGCTCACCGCGGTCATGACCGAGCCCGTCGACCCGCCCAAGCACGCGGGGCCGCTCGAACCGGTCATCTACGGACTGCTCGTCAAGGACCCCGCGCGGCGCCTCGACGACGCCGGGGCGCGCGCCCTGCTGAACGAGGTGCTCTCCGCCCCCGAGGGCGCCCCCGTCCCCATGGACCGCACCAAGGTCGTCCCGCTGCCCCCGGCCCCCGCCGCGCCCGCCGCGAAGCCCGCCCGGCGCGGCTGGGGTGTGGGCGCGGGCGCCGCCGCGGGTGCCGGTGCGGGTGCCGGTGCCGCCGCGGCCAAGAGCCCCGCCGCCGCCACGCCCTCCGTGAGCGGGCCCCCGCGCTCCGGCACGACCGCGACCGCCGGCGGTGGCGGGGGAGCGGCGGCCACGCGGGCCTCGATCACCGATGTCGTACCGCGCCGCACCCTGATCGCCGTGGCCGTCGTGATCGTCCTCGCGATCGTCGCCACCGTGCTCGCGCTGACCCTCGGCGGCGGGGACGAGGAGAACGGCAAGGGCGGCAAGGCCGCCGCCGCGAGCAGCGCCGCCGCGAGCGACGGGGGCGCGGACGCCCGGCAGGGCGGCGGGCAGAAGGCCACCGACGCCTCCTCCGCCGGGGAGAAGGAGCCCTCCGGCCCGCGGTCCTCCCCGTCCGCCGGGAAGTCCGGTGAGGACGAGAACGGGAAGAGCGGCAAGAACGGCAAGGACGGCAAGGACGGCAAGAACGCGGGGGACGAGGACGGCAAGGGCGACAAGGGCGGCGGCAAGGGGAAGGGCGCGGACGGCGGGAAGGGCGGCGACCCGGCCGCCGGTACCACCGGCTTCCGCCACTCGCAGGGCTTCTCCATCAGGCTGCCCGAGGGCTGGTCGTACCGCTCGACCGACGCGGCGGGGGCCCGCTTCACCGGGCCTGACGGCCAGAAACTGCTGATCGGCTGGACCGGCACCCCCAAGTCCGACCCGGTCCAGGACTGGCGGAACCAGGAGCGCGCGATGCGCCGCTCCCAGTACCAGCGCCTGCGCATCGAGAAGGCCGAGTTCCGCGGCTGGAACACCGCCGACTGGGAGTTCACCTACACCGACGGCGGCACCCGTTTCCACACCGTCGACCGCGGCTTCGTCGTGAACGGCTCGCTGGGATACGGAATGATGTACACCGCCCGCGACGCGGACTGGGGCAGCGAGCGCCGCGAGGACACCTGGAACACGCTGACCCGGACCTTCGAGCCGAAGTCCTGACACCAGGCCCCCGCCGCCGGGCGCCGGCCGCTCCGGCCCGGCGCCCGTTCCGGTGCGCCGCGGCAGGTGTCCCCGCCGCCAGATCGGGCATCTCCCCCTGAGAACGCGCCTCCGGCACGTATCGTGAGTGCTTGCAGACCGTACGCAGCGGTAAACGAGGCGCAAGTCGAACGGAATTGACCACCACGGTGGGGGAGGCGTTGTGGACGACTACGCGGGACGGGTGCTCGCCGACCGCTACCGTTTACCGCTGTCCGACCCCGAGCACCCGGACGGATACGCGGAGTTCAGCGAGTCGGCCGCCTTCGACACCTACAGCGGCCAGGAGGTCCTGGTCCGGCAGATACCGCTGCCCGAGACCGTCGAGGCCGAGTTCCTCGACACCGACCGCCCCGGCGGGCCCGCCGCCCGCCGCCCCGCCGGGCGGGCCACCCGCAGGCCCGCCGACCCCGTGGTCCGGCGCGCCCTGGAGGCCGCGCAGGCCGCCGCCCAGGTTCCCGACCACCCCCGGCTCGATCAGGTCTTCGACGTCTTCGCCGAGGGCGGCTCGCTGTGGATCGTCAGCGAACGCCTGCGCGCCCGCTCGCTCGCCACGCTCCTCGCCGACCGCCCGCTCAACCCGTACCGCGCCGCCGAGGTCGCCGCCGACGTCCTCACCGCGCTGCGCGCCCTGCACGCGCACGGCTGGGTGCACCGCAACATCACCGCGCGCACCGTCCTCGTGTGCGAGGACGGCCGCGTCGTCCTGACCGGCCTCGCGGCGGGCGCCGCCGAGGAGGCCCTGAGCGGCTACGACCCGGTGCCCGAGCGGTCCGCCGTGGAACAGGGCGCGGGCGCCGAGGGCCCCGCGCCCCGGGGCGCGATCCCCGCCTCCGGTACGGGGGCCCCGGGCAGCCCCGGCCACGGATACGGCGGCGGTCCGGGCGGCCCGGTCGGCGGGGAGCTTCCCGCGTGGGCGCTCGCCTCGCCGCCGCCCCCGCGGTACGCCGCGCCCGGCCGCTCCGCGGGCACGCCCCCCGGTCCGCCGGTGGCCCCGGCCTCGCACGGCGCGCCGCCCGCGGTGGGCCCCGCCGCGAGCGCGTCGGTGCCCGCGCTGCCGCCCGCCGGAGGCGAGTACGACGCGCGCGCGGCCCGCGCCGGGGCGATCGCCGCCTACCGGGCGGGGGCCCGCGCCGCCGCCCGCGCCCAGGCGGGGCAAGGGGCCGGTGCGGCCCGTACGGCGCCGGACACCGCGCGGGAGCGACCGGCCGCCGAGGGCGCTCCGGACACCGGGAACCCGCGGCCCGCCGCCGCCCCCGAGCCCGAAGTCCCCGGCCGGATAAGCGATCCGTACGGAGTGCAGCAGGACAGACCGGGCAACGGGCCCACTGGCACAGGCAGTTGGCACGGGGCGGCGCCGCGCGGGGCGCCCGCTCAGGACCCGGGCGCCCACGACCCGGGCGCCCTGGACCCCGGCTCCCGGGGCCCCGGCCCCGAGGACCCCGGGCCGGCCGCGGAGGACCCGTCGGCGCGCTCCGCCTGGGCCGGGGTGCCCGGGGCGGCGCCCGTCCCGCCACAGGCCGTACCGCCCCTGCCGCTGCCCCCGCACTACGAGCGGGGCCCGGCCGTCGGCCCCGGGCTGCCGCCGGGCGCCGTCCCCGGACCCGTACCGCCGCAGGGGTACGGGCCGCGGGGCGCGACGCCGGATTCCCCGTGGGCGGAGGAGGCCGCGGGGCGGGAGCCCGAGCCTCTCCACAAGGGTCCCGCGACGGCGGTCGCCGCCGAACGGGCCCGGCAGGCGCGCATGGTCGTCGTCGGCGCGGTCACCGAACGCTGGGCCCCCGAGCAGGCCGGGCCGGTGCGCGGAAACTGGCAGCTCGCCGCGCCCGTGGGCCCCGCGACCGACCTGTGGGCGCTCGGCGTCCTGCTGTTCCGCGCGGTGCAGGGCTTCGCGCCCTACCCCGAGGACAGCACGGCGGAACTCGTGCAGATGGTGTGCTCGGAGCCGCCCGCCTTCGCCGAGGAGTGCGGCCCGCTGCGGCCCGTCGTCGAGTCGCTGCTGCGCCAGGACCCGACCGAGCGGCCCGACTTCGAGGAGCTGCGCGGCTGGCTGCGCTCCCTGATCCGCTCGGCGCCCGAACCGGAGGCCGGTACCTACGTCGTGCCCGCCCCCGCGTACGACAGCGGGAGCCTGCCGATCGTACGGCGCAAGGGCGAACTCGTCCGGCGCCGCAAGCGCCGCGCGAAGGCCGAGGCCGCCGCCAACGCGCGCCACCGCCGCGCGCGCGGCCCCGCCCCCGGGCCGGAGGGCGCCACGCGGTCGCCACAGCCGCCGCAGCCGCCGCGCGAGCCGAAACCGCCCAGGCAGCGGCGGACGCCGAGTGCGTCCCGGCAGCGTGCCCCCCGCTCGCTCGGGAAGGTCCTGCTCCTCGCGGTCTTCCTGCTGCTGAGCGGCACGGTCGTCTACGCGATGGCCTTCATGCCGAAGGCGGACGACGCGAACCGGGCCGGCGCCGGGATGAGTCACGCGCCCGGCTCGGTCGGCGGGCCGGGGAAGAACGATTCCTCCGCGACGCCCACCGGCTCCGCCCCGGCCGCGCCCCAGGAGTCGAAGGCCCCCGGGGGCCAGGACGAGAAGAAGGACGGGGAAGCGGACCAGGGCGACCAGAAGGAGCAGGGCGGCAAGAGCGCGAAGGCGCCCGCCGGGTACACGCTCCAGAAGGACTCGACCGGCTTCGAGATCGCCGTACCGAAGGGCTGGACCCGCCACGCCCGCAACGCCGCCGGTCAAGTGAGGTACACCAGCGGGGACTTCGAGCTGATCGTGGTGCCCGGCCGGGACAGCACCGGGAAGTTCGGCACCGACCTGCTGCGCTACCAGCGGGAGACGGAGCCCGAGACGCAGCCCTTCCGCGACTCGACATGGTCGACCTCCAACGGCATGCGGGAGATCGACGAGGGCGGCCGGAAGATGGCCGAGGGGCAGTTCACCTGGCAGGGCGGCGACGGTGACGTGTTCGCGCGGAACATGGTGATGATCGTGGGCGGCAAGTACCACGTCGTCCAGGTGCGCGGCCTGGACGCCGACCGCGACGACGTGACCCGCTACTACGACCAGGCGCTCGCCTCGTACAAGGTCGGCTGAACCGGCCGCCGCGCCCGGCGGGCCGAGCGGGGCGGGCCGAGCGGGGCGGGACGCTATGTCACGGTGCTGCATCCGCTCGCGCCCGGCGGTGGTACACGGGGCGGCTGGTTCGTCAGGATGTGCCCATGACGAACCACGGGGGACCGACCGAGGGGCCGACCGAGCCCACCAGTTACCAGCTCCGGCCGCCCCGGCCCGCCGAGGAGCACTCCGCGCCGTACGAGCACTCCGCGCCGTACGTACCGGGGCCGCCCGCCGCACCCGCCGCGCCCGCCGCACCCGCGACCGGGCCCGGGGAGCCGCAGCGCCGGATCGGTGGCCGCTACCGGCTCCTGTCGCGGCTCGGGCACGGCGGGATGGGCACGGTGTGGCGCGCCCACGACGAGGTCGTGGACCGCGAGGTCGCCGTCAAGGAGCCCCGGCTGCCCGAGCACCTGAGCGAGGCCGAACGGCGCACCGCCCACCTGCGCATGCAGCGCGAGGCGCGGGCCGCCGCCCGGGTCGACCACCCGTCCGTCGTGACGGTGCACGACGTGGTCGAGGAGGAGGGCCGGCCGTGGGTCGTGATGGAACTCGTCCGCGGGCAGTCCCTCGGCGACCGGCTGGAAGAGGGCACCCTCGACCCGCGCGAGGCGGCCGGCATCGGACATGACGTGGCCGGGGCGCTGGAGGCCGCGCACCAGCGGGGCGTCCTGCACCGCGACGTGAAACCCGACAACGTCCTGCTCTCCCCGGACGGCCGCGTCGTCCTCACCGACTTCGGTATCGCGCAGATCGAGGGCGAGGCGCCGCTCACCGAGACGGGCGCGTTCATCGGCTCCCCGGAGTACATCGCGCCCGAACGGGTCCTCGGGCAGCGCCCCGGACCGGCCTCGGACCTGTGGTCGCTCGGCGTCGTGCTGTACGCGGCGGTCGAGGGCGTGTCCCCGTACCGCCGCTCGCACACCCCCGCGACGCTCCAGGCCGTCCTGTCCGCCGCCCCGCAGCCGCCCGCCCGCGCTCCGGGCCCGCTCGCGGCGGTCATCGTGGAACTGCTGCGCAAGGACCCGGCCGCGCGGCCCCCGGCCGCCGAGGTACGGCGGCGACTGGCCGCCGTCGCCGCCCTGCCGCCCGCACCGACCCGGCCGCTGTACGAGCCCTCCGGCGGCGGGAACGAGAGCGGGAGCGGCGGGGACGGGGGCGGGAACCGCTGGGTGCCGCCCGTCCTGCACCGCAACCGGCCCGCCCAGTGGGGGCTGGGCGCCGGGGTGCTGGTCCTCGCCGTGGCCCTCGTGCTGCTGCTCGTCGACCCGTTCGCGAAGGAGGACCCGCTGCCGGCGGGCTGGCAGGTGCGGCCCGAGAGCGAGGTGCTGCACGCCGACCTCGCCGTGCCCGAGGAGTACCGCAGGGTCGCGGGGACCGACGGGCAGAGCGTCCAGTACTACGACCCGAGCGGGGTCTTCACGATCACCTTCGCCCGCGTCGACCTCGCCGAGGACACCGAGAAGCCGCAGCGCCGCACCCGGGAGGAGTGGAAGACCTTCTACGAGACCGACACCCCCACCGGGGCCGGCCTCAACGAGCCCCGGGTCACCCAGACCAGGACCGCGTACGCGGGGGCCAAGGAGGTCTTCGACAACCTCGTCGAGTACGACGGCCCGCCCAGCGGCAACAACCAGATCAGGAAGCTCCGGCACGAACGCGTCGTCAACGACCCGAAGGACGCCAAGGTCTACTGGAGCGTCGCCCTCGAACTGCCCGCCAAGGGCGCCGCCCGCGAGGACGGCGACCGGCTCTTCGACGACCTCGTCCGCACCTTCCGTATCAAGGACTGGTGAGGGGAGGGAGGCAGGCGGGCGCGCGGGCGAGAGGCGCCCGGCAGGCGGGCGCCCGGGAGGCGGGCGCGCGGGAGGGAGGGGAGGCGCGCGCCTCCCGTCTCCCGGCTCCTGCCGCGCGCCTCCCGTCCCCCGCCCTCTCCGCCCGGCTCCCCCCCCGCCCTCCGTACTTTCCGCGCGCCTCTTCCGCCTCCCTCCCGCGCTGATCAGGCCCTTTGCTGCCAGTGATCGCTGGCAACGAGGCGGGGCCACGGAAAGGTGTTACCGGCGGGTACCCAAAACTCCGCCCGAAGTCGTACGCTCACGCTCATGACGGACTCGTACGCACCGGCCGCCACCGCCCGCACCAACCCGAAGGCCCCCGCCCCGGAGGGCGCCCGCACGGCGGCCGACGTGGTGACTCCCGAGGTGGTCGCGCAGCTCACCCGGGGCGTCGTCGGCTCGGGCCGCACGGCGAACCACTCCCCGTTCACCGGGGAGAAGCTCGCCGACCTCCCCGAGTCCTCGCCCGAGGACGTCCGCACCGCCTTCGACCGGGCCCGCGCCGCGCAGCCCGTATGGGCCGCGACCCCGGTGGGGCAGCGCGCCGCCGTCCTGCTGCGCTTCCACGATCTGGTGCTCCAGCGGCAGGCCGAGATCCTCGACCTCGTCCAGCTGGAGACCGGCAAGACCCGGCTGCACGCCCACGAGGAGCTCCAGGCCGTCGTCATCGCGGCCCGGCACTACGGCCGCAGGGCGCCCGCCTACCTGCGGCCCAAGCGCCACACCGGGGCCGTGCCGGTGCTCACCAAGGTGACCGAGCAGCGGCAGCCGCGCGGCGTGATCGGGCAGATCGCCCCGTGGAACTACCCCTTCGAACTGTCCGTGGGCGACGCCCTCCCCGCCTTCGTCGCTGGCAACGCCGTCGTCATGAAGCCCGACACGGAGACCGCGCTGAGCGCCCTGTGGGCCCGTGACCTGCTCATCGAGGCGGGACTTCCGGCCGAGGTCTTCCAGGTCGTGATCGGCGAGGGGGCGGTGGTCGGCCCCGCGGTCGTCGAGCACGGCGACTACATCTCGTTCACCGGATCGACCCGCACCGGCCGCGAGGTCGCCCAGCGCGCGGCGGCCCGGCTCGTGGGCTCCTCGCTCGAACTCGGCGGCAAGAACGCGATGCTCGTCCTGGAGGACGCCGACATCGAGAAGGCCGCCGCCGGGGCGATCCGCGCCTGCTTCTCCTCCGCCGGCCAACTGTGCGTCTCCATCGAGCGGTTGTACGTCCACGAGTCCGTCGCCGACGCCTTCACCGCACGCTTCCTCGCCCGCGTCAGGGCGATGCGGCTCGGCACCTCCCTCAGCTACGGCGCCGACATGGGCTCCCTCGCCGGGCAGCGGCAGCTGGAGACGGTGACCCGACACGTCGAGGAGGCCGTCGAGAAGGGCGCCACGCTCCTCGCGGGCGGGGTGGCCCGGCCCGACATCGGCCCCTACTTCTTCGAGCCGACCGTCCTGAGCGGCGTCGAGGCGCCGATGGCCGTGTGCGCCGAGGAGACCTTCGGCCCGGTCGTCTCCCTCTACCGCTTCCAGGACGAGGACGAGGTCGTCGAACGCGTCAACGCCACGCCGTACGGCCTCAATTCGAGCGTGTGGACCAAGGACGCGCGGCGCGGGCGGCGGATCGCGGGCCGGCTGCGCACCGGCACCGTCAACCTCAACGAGGGCTACGCCCCCGCCTACGGCAGCGTCCAGTCGCCCATGGGCGGCATGAAGGAGTCCGGCATCGGCCGCCGCCACGGCTCCGAGGGCCTCTACAAGTTCACCGAGGCCCAGACCGTCGCCGAACAACGGCTCATGCCGATGGCGCCGTCCTTCGGACTGGACGACGCGCAGTACGCGGCGCTCATGACCCGCGGCCTCAAGCTCATGAAGGCGTTCCGCCTGCGCTGAGCACACCACCCCGACACCCCGACAGACCAGCGGCGTTCGACGAGGAGGGCCCATGCCAGGGGACAGCCGTGCCGAGAACCCGTCCGGCGGCCACCGGGACCACGGCCAGGACGGCGAGGGCGCGCACGCGTACGACTACGACTACGACTACGACGTGATCGTCGTCGGGTCCGGCTTCGGCGGGGCGGTGAGCGCCCTGCGGCTGACCGAGAAGGGGTACCGCGTCGGCGTACTCGAAGCCGGGCGCCGCTTCACCCGGGAGAGCCTGCCGCGCAACTCCTGGGACCTCAGGAACTACCTGTGGGCGCCCGCGCTCGGACTGTACGGAATCCAGCGCATCCACCTGCTCGGCAAGGTCATGGTGCTCGCGGGCGCCGGGGTCGGCGGCGGCTCCCTCAACTACGCCAACACCCTCTACGTACCGCCCCGCCCGTTCTTCGAGGACCCGCAGTGGAAGGACATCACCGACTGGTCCGAGGAGCTGAAGCCGTACTACGAGCAGGCCAGGCGGATGCTCGGCGTACGGCTCAACCCGACGGTCACGCCCTCCGACGTGCACCTGAGGAACGCCGCCGAGGCCATGGGCGTGGGCGACACCTTCCACCTCGCCCCCGTGGGCGTGTTCTTCGGCGACGGGCAGGACGCGGACGGCACCGTACGGGCCGCGCCCGGGGCCGAGAGCCCCGACCCGTACTTCGGCGGGGCCGGGCCCGCGCGCCGCGCCTGCACCGAGTGCGGTGAGTGCATGACGGGCTGCCGGCACGGCGCCAAGAACACCCTGAACGAGAACTACCTGTACCTCGCCGAACGCGGCGGGGCCGTCATCCACCCGCTGACCAGCGTCGTCACCCTCACCGAGGACTCCCGCGGCGGCTACGCCGTCGGCACCCTGCCCACCGACGACCGCCGCCGGGGCCGGGGCCGGGTCCTCACCGCCCGCCACGTCGTCCTCGCCGCCGGGACCTACGGCACCCAGACCCTCCTGCACCGTATGCGCGACGGCGGACTGCTGCCCCGCGTCTCCGCCCGGCTCGGCAGCCTCACCCGTACCAACTCCGAGGCCCTGGTGGGCTCGCAGACCACCGAGCGCCGCTACCGCGCCCGGCACGGGGAATCGCCCGACTTCACCCGGGGCGTCGCCATCACCTCGTCCGTCCACCCCGACGAGCACACCCACATCGAGCCGGTGCGCTACGGCAGGAAGTCCAACGCGATGGGCGGGCTCACCATCCTCCAGGTGCCCTACGCCGAGCGGATGCCGCGCGCCCTCGGCTGGTTCGCCCACAGCCTGCGCCACCCGGTGCTCACCGCGCGCTCCCTGTCCAACCGGCGCTGGTCGGAGCGGACCATCATCGGCCTCGTCATGCAGTCCCTCGACAACTCGCTGACCACGTACCGCCGTACGAGCGGACCGGGAAAGGGGCTGCTCACCGCGCGGCAGGGACACGGCGCCCCCAACCCGTCCCAGATCCGGGCCGCGACCGAGGCGGCGAGCCTCATCGCGAAGGACATCAACGGCTTCGCGGGCAGCAACATAGGCGAACTCATGGGCACCCCGCTCACCGCCCACTTCCTCGGCGGCTGCCCGATCGGCGCGAGCCCCGAGGAGGGCGTCGTCGACCCCTACCACCGGCTCTACGGGCACCCCGGCGTCTCGGTCGTGGACGGCTCCGCCGTCTCCGCGAACCTCGGCGTGAACCCCTCACTGACCATCACCGCGCAGGCCGAGCGCGCGATGTCGCTGTGGCCCAACAAGGGGGAGCGGGACCCGCGTCCGGCGCAGGGCGCGGCGTACGAGCGGCTGGCGCCCGTGGCCCCGGACTCGCCCGCCGTACCGGACACGGCCTTCGGCGCGCTGCGCCTGCCGTTCCTCGGGATGCCGCGGGTGCGCGAGGACTGAGGCCGTCCCCGCGCGGTGGGCCCCGTGCGGGGACGGCGTACGGGAAGGGCCCGCACCCCCCTCCGAGTGCGGGCCCTTCACGTGTGTGCCACGAGGGCGGCCGGCCCGGTCGGCCGGCCCGCCCCGCGCGCGGTGTTACGCGGCGGCGCCGCCACCGGAGGTCCGGCGGCGCACCGCGAAGACCACGCCGGCGCCGGCGACGACGGCGATCCCGCCGAACAGGCCGATCTTCGGCAGCGCCGAACCGGCGCCGGTCTCGGCGAGGCTGCCGGTGACCTCGGGCGCGGAACCCGCCGACGGCTTCTCGGCGGGCAGCGGGATGCTGCCGCCCTCCTGCGGCTTCGTGCCGCTCGTGTCGGTGCCGGAGGCGACGATCTGGAACGCGTACGCGCTGTCGCCGACGCCCTCGCAGTCGCCGTCGGTGTCCGCGTAGACACCGGCGCCGAGCGAGAAGCCCGCGCCCACCGGGGCGGAGGCGGTGACGTTCAGGCGCAGCGGGATGGTGATCTCGTAGCCGGCCTTCAGCGAGGCGGCGAACCCGAGGTAGTCGACCGACTGGCCCTCCAGCTCGACGGCCTCCCAGGCGCCCGTCTCCGGGTTCTTCGCCTGGAGCGCGACCTGCTTCGTGGAGAAGAGCTTCTCGCCCTCCTCGTCCGCCGCGACGCCCGCGAAGAAGCCCAGGTCGGTCAGGGTCGACTTCGAGTTGTTGCTGAAGGTCACGTCGAACTGGTGCCAGCCGCTGCCCTTCGCGATCTTGCCCGGCAGCCCGCTGAAGACCACGTCGACCTTCGAGTCCTCGCACACCTTGTCCGAGGGCTCGGACGGCTCGGCGGAGGGTGAGGCGGACGTCGGGCCGGACGGCGAGCCGGAGGGGGAGGCGGACGGCGTGCCGCCGGTGGGCTGCGCGGAGGCGGTCGGCGAGGGAGCGTCGGTGCCCTCCCCGCCGGGGGCCGTCGTGCCCGAGCCGGACGGGGAGGGGGAGGAACTCTGCGGGGCCGACTCCGAGGGGGTGCCCTCACCCGGGGCGCTGACGGAGGGCGAGGTGGTGACGGTCTCGGTGACGGACGGGCTGGGGGACTCCTCCGCCACCGCGAAGGCGGAGGGGGCCGACAGCAGAGCCACCGGGGCTATGGCCGCGGTCGCGGCGGCGGTGACAAGGGCACGGCGAAGCTTCATCAGAACCTCGGAAGGTAGGTGGAGCATGAGCACGAACTGTGCGAACAGCGCAAGGCAGTGAAGGCAGTGAAGGCAGTGAAGGCAGTGAAGGCAGTGCAGGCGGTGCAGGCGGTGGGAACGGCGAGGACAGCGCGGACAAGGGGTCAGGGGCGGGCTGGGGCGCTCCGCCGCGCGGGCGCCCGCGGCTCGCGCCGCTTTGACACATGGAAGACCTGTGAAGGGACTGCACGGTTGCGGTGTTCTCACAGGATCTTTATGTGACGTGTGCCACTTGCTGGGGCCCGGGGGTGCTCTCGGGCGGCCGGGACCTCCGGGCGCTCCCGGAGCGCACGAGAGCCCCGGAGCGGCGGTCGCCGCCCCGGGGCTCTCGTCCCGCGGCACCCGCGTCAGGGCGGTGCCGGTGCCGCGGTGGGCGGCGCCGGGGGGTAGCGCCGCCGGCTGGGAAACCGGGTGAAGTCTCTGGACCGCCCCCGGAGGGGCGGGTGGATCGCGGGTCCTGTGGCACGGCCCACGCGGGCCGGGCGCGGACGGTCCCGGGCGTCCCCGGAACCGGCCGCCTCCCGGGCGACCGGGCCGCTGTCCCCTGCCTTCCGGTCACCGCACCGAAGCGAGGTCCCACGACGTACGGACCGCTCCGCACGCTCATCGCTCCAGTGGAGCCGCGCGTGGTCTGTCCGGGCCCGCCCCTGGCCGGCGCGGACAACGGGACCAACGACGTTTCGCCGGGACGGTCACGGCCGGGAGGGCGGGAGAGGCGCCCGAACTCGGGTACGGACGCCGCTCCGGCCGTCCGGCCGGAACAGTCTGGACCGCAGCGGACCGGCCCTCGCGGTCCGTGCTCAGACGCGGCCCCGGCTCAGCTCCAGCAGTGTCATGGCGAGCGAGGTGCCCGGCCTGCCGAGCGCGTCCCGGTAGTGGGTGAGCACCTCCATCTCGCGGGACAGGTTCACGCGCCGGCCCCCGGCCTCCACCCGGGCCCGCTGGACGACGGCGGACACGGCGGAGCGCTCCTGGATCAGCCCGATGATGCGGTCGTCGATCGCGTCGATCCGCTCGCGCGCCTCGGAGATCAGCTCGCCGTGCTCGGGGATGGAGCCGGTCGGCGCGGTGGACGTCCTGCGGGCGGCCCGCGCGCTCGCGGCGGCGGCCCGCGCGGTGTCGTCCTGCTCGGTGGTGGTGGTCATCTCGGGGCTCCTTCGTGCCGTACGGCTCGTGGCGTACGGCGGTCTCGCACGGGTGCGTACTCGGTCCGGTCGGGGTCAGAGCGGGGTCGAAGGGCCCCGGGGCGACGAGGTCCGGAGAAACGGCAGGCGCCCCGGGCCTTGTCGGCCCGGGGCGCCTGGGAAGTCGCTGCGCTCGGTGTGCTCAAGCAGCGCGGCCACGGCAGCCGGCGGGCCGGTTGCCATAGACAAAGAGAAAGCCGAGGTGCTTGGTCACGGCAGCCAGTATGCCCCCACCTACCCGCTCTGAGGACCCGGGGTACCCGGGCGGCCCGATGTGCGGCGGAATGGGTGACACCCGTACGCCGTTAGAATCGTTGACGAGGCTCCGTGGAAACCGGTTCGAGGTGTGTGCTCAGGCTCGGGGTGAGGGGCCTCGCAGCGCGCCCCCGCCGACCACAACCGCAGCACGTACGCACCTCGCACCACGCCCCGCTCCAACCGCCGGAAGGCCGCCGCAGTGCCAGCAGTGTCCCCCGCGTCCGACGCCGCCCCCGACACCGTCCTGGTCGTCGACTTCGGCGCGCAGTACGCCCAGCTCATCGCCCGCCGTGTCCGTGAGGCGCGGGTCTTCAGCGAGATCGTCCCGAGCGACATGCCGGCCGACGAGATGCTCGCGAAGAACCCCGCCGCGATCATCCTCTCCGGTGGGCCCTCCTCGGTCTACGCGGAGAACGCGCCCGCGCTCGACCCCGCCCTCCTGGAGGCCGGCGTCCCGGTCTTCGGCATGTGCTACGGCTTCCAGGCCATGGCCCAGGCGCTCGGCGGCACCGTCGACAACTCCGGGGCCCGCGAGTACGGCCGCACCGGCCTGACCGTGACCAAGTCCGCCTCGACGCTCTTCGAGGGCACCCCCGACGAGCAGCAGGTGTGGATGTCGCACGGCGACGCCTGCTCCGCCGCCCCCGAGGGCTTCGACGTGACCGCCTCGACCTCCGTCGTCCCGGTCGCCGCCTTCGAGAACGACGAGAAGAAGCTGTACGGCGTCCAGTACCACCCCGAGGTGCTGCACTCCACGCACGGCCAGCAGGTCCTCGAACACTTCCTGTACCGGGGCGCCGGTATCGAGCCGAACTGGACCACGACCAACGTCGTGGAGGAGCAGATCGAGCAGATCCGCGCCCAGGTCGGCACCAAGCGCGCCATCTGCGGACTGTCCGGCGGGGTGGACTCCGCCGTGGCCGCCGCCCTCGTGCAGCAGGCCATCGGCTCCCAGCTGACCTGCGTGTACGTGGACCACGGCCTCATGCGCAAGGGCGAGACCGAGCAGGTCGAGAAGGACTTCGTCGCCGCGACCGGCGTCCAGCTCAAGGTCGTGGACGCCGCCGACCGCTTCCTCGACGCGCTCGCCGGGGTCAGCGACCCCGAGCAGAAGCGGAAGATCATCGGACGCGAGTTCATCCGGGTCTTCGAGCAGGCCCAGGCCGAGATCGTCGCCGAGGGCGCCGCCGACGGCGAGGAGGTCGCCTTCCTCGTGCAGGGCACCCTCTACCCGGACGTCGTGGAGTCCGGCGGCGGCACCGGCACCGCCAACATCAAGTCGCACCACAACGTCGGCGGGCTGCCCGACGACATCGAGTTCCAGCTGATCGAGCCGCTGCGCAAGCTGTTCAAGGACGAGGTGCGCGCCGTCGGCCAGGAACTGGGCCTGCCGGACGAGATCGTCCAGCGCCAGCCCTTCCCCGGCCCCGGCCTCGGCATCCGCATCGTCGGCGAGGTCACCCGCGAGCGCCTCGACCTGCTGCGCGAGGCCGACGCCATCGCCCGCGAGGAGCTGTCGGCGGCCGGTCTGGACCGCGAGATCTGGCAGTGCCCGGTGGTGCTGCTCGCCGACGTCCGCAGCGTCGGCGTCCAGGGCGACGGCCGCACCTACGGCCACCCGATCGTGCTGCGCCCCGTCTCCTCCGAGGACGCCATGACCGCCGACTGGTCGCGGCTGCCCTACGAGACGCTGGAGCGGATCTCCACCCGCATCACCAACGAGGTCAAGGACGTCAACCGCGTCGTCCTCGACGTCACCAGCAAGCCGCCGGGGACCATCGAGTGGGAGTGACCACCGGGGCCTGACGGGCCCGCCGGCCTCCGGTGACACCGCCGACGTAGGGACGCCGGTGCCGTACCGCCCCCGTGAGGGGCGGTGGCGGCACCGGCGTCCGTCGTCTGTCCTCTGCCGCTCCCGGGCCCCGTCCTGGGCGGTGGGACGCCCGGCCGGGGCGGCCCGTCTCACTCCGGCGGGAGGCCCCGCACGCGCCCGCCCGCCCCGGGCCTGGCCTGGCCTCCCGGGCGGGTTCCCCGGCCGTCGGGTGGTCCGGTCGCCGGGTTCTCCGGTCGTCGGGTTCTCCGGTCGCCGGGTGGCCCGGTCCGTCGACCGGGCCCGGCGCGGCCGGCTTCCCGTGTCCCGGCCACCTCCCGCACCCGGGCCCCGGCCTCCTCGTCAGCGGCGCCTGAACAGCCTCAGCGGCCGGTCCGGGGTCCACGCGTCGAGCACGATCTCCGGGTCCTCCACCCAGGTGCGCACCACCTCCGTCAGCTCCGCCCGGTACAGCTCGAAGGGCTCGGGCGGCTTCACGTCCTCGACGAAGGCCCTGAGCGCCGCCGGGTCCCCGACCCGCACCGCGCGGCCCGAGATCCGGACGTCTCCGCCGCCCATCTCCTGCCCGGGTCCGTTGTTGGCCTGGAGCGCGAACCGGGGGTCGCGCAGCAGGTCCCGCCCCTTGAGCGAGCCGGGCATCATCCCGAGCCACAGCTGCCCGCGCCGGAAGGTCACCTCGATCCCGCTGGTCCTGGGCGAACCGTCCCGGCGCAGGGTCGCGAGCGTGTGGTGCGTGAACCGCCCGAACCGCTCCTCCACCGTCCGCGCCAGCTCCGGCCGCGCCGCCGCGAACCCGGCCCAGGAGACCCCCGCCGCCGCGTCGCCGCCCTCCGTCCCCCCGTCAACCCGGTCCTTCCGCTGTCCGTGCCGCCCCCGCTGGGGCCCCTGCTCGATGTCCATGACCGCAGTCTTTCCGGGAAACCCGACATCTTCTGTCACCTTTCGCGGCGGGATCGCGTGTCCCGTACGCCGCCCCGGACGGCCGCCCGCGCCACCCGCGTCAACCTCCGTACGCCGGCCCCCTCTTCTCCCTGGTCCTCCTTCGTCCCGTTCCCGCTCCGGGGTCCGGGTGAGGCACAATTCGCTTGCATCACAACGAAGTTCGTATGCGCAGGAGTAGACCGTGGGTGCGCCACGGGGGACACGTGGAAGGACGGCATCCGGTCGTGGCGGTGCGGGAGGACACGGGACAAGAGCTCCACGCGAGCGGGTGCGTCTGCGGGGACTGCCCCCTCGGGGCGAGCGAGGGCCACCGGCGAGCGGTGGCCGCCTTCCTCGACCTGCGGGAGCGACTCGCCTCGGGGCGCGGGCTGCCCGCCGCCGTCGCCCACTCGGCCGGGGCCTCCCGGCAGTGGGTCTCCGACGAACTGACCCAGTCCGCGCGGCTCCTCGCCGAACGCGGCCGCGCCGAGGGCGCCGCCTGGCTGCACCGCCTGTGGCCCCGCACCCTGTACGTCCTGTGGGGAGGCGTCGCCCTCCTGCTGCTCGTCGAGGCCCTGACCGCCCTGGGCGCGGGCTGGACCACGGCCCGTACCGCCGCGCTGGCCGCAGCCGTCCTCCTCGCGGGCCTGCTGACGGCCGCCGCCCACCTGCACCGCGCGCGCGGCGGACCGCTCGCCCCGGTCATCGGCGAGGACCAGCGGCTGTCCACCTCCCGGGCCGTCGCCGCCGTCTGGCTCCTGCTGTGCGTCTACTCCGTCCTCGTCCTCGCCGGGGAACTCGCCGGGGCCTCCGGGCACCGGCGGCGCCAGGAACTGATCGACGGCCTCGAACTCGGCCGCGCGGCGGGCCTGGTGACCGTCCTGGCCGTCACCTGCGCCGTCGCCGTCCTCGTCCACCACGTCGTGGGGGTGCGGGTGCGCGGCCGCCACCTCCAGAAGGTGCGCGCGGACCGGCCGCGCGCCGCCGACCTGCTCACCGACGACTCGGGCCGCGGCAGCTTCACCGACGCGCAGTACGTCCTCCTGCACGGGGTCGCCGTCGTCTTCTGCGCCGTGCGGCTCGCCCGGCGGCCCGGACAACTGCCCGACCTGCCCTGGGGCCTCGCCGTCCTCGCCCTCGTCTCCGCCGCCACGTACCTCGCCGGGAAGATCACCGGGGGCGGCCGGCCCGTCATCCACTCCGTCCTCCGGGCCCGCGAGGCCGGGGACCTCGACGCGCCCATCCGCACGGGCGACGACATCGAGATCCGCGGCGCCGGCTTCCTCCCGCCGGGGGCCGAGACCCCGCAGGGGCTGTCCCGCATGGCCGTACGCATCGGTTCCGTCCAGGTCCACGTACCGCTCGTGCCGGTCCCCGGCGGCTTCTCCAACCCCTCGGACACGGTGCTCACCGTGCCCATCCCGGCCGAGGTCGAGGCGGGCCGGGTCGACGTCCAGGTCGTCACGGCCGCCGGGGTCGAGAGCAACCGCTGCGGGATGGACGTCGCCGACTAGCGTGCTGAGTCAGGACACCAGGGCGGACGGCCGCGTGCGCGGGCCCCGCGGTTCCTGTGGCCCGAGGCCGCCCGGGGTGGGCCGTCCGGCGCTCGTCTGCGTAGGGTCGGGAGAGCCGGAATGTTGACGGCTCAACCAGCTCTCCCGAAAGGCGGCGGCCCTCCGATGAACCGCAGAGCGTCCCTGGACTCCTACTCCGGCGGCGGGTACGGCGGCGGCCGACGCCGTGACTCCCTCGGCCGGTACGCCCTCCTCCCGCTCCGGGTCTTCCTCGGCGTGACCTTCGTCTACGCCGGACTCGACAAGCTGACCGACGGCGCCTTCCTCTCCTCCTCCGGGGCCGGCTCCCTCGGCGACCTCATGCGGGGGGTCCGGGACAACGCGGGCGTCCCCGCGCTCGTGGACCTCGCGCTGAAGAGCCCGGCCGGTTTCGGGTACGCCGTCGCCATCGGTGAACTCCTTGTCGGGCTCGGGACCTTCTTCGGGGTGTACGCGCGGGTGGCCGCCGCCGGCGGGGCGCTCATCTCCCTGAGCCTCTGGCTCACGGTCAGCTGGTCCGCGAGCCCGTACTACTACGGCAACGACCTCGTCTACCTCATGGCCTGGCTCCCCCTGATCCTGGCGGGAGCGCCGTACCTCTCGGTCGACGCGTGGCGGGCGGGCGGCGGGCGGCCGCGAGGCGGCACCGGAACCGGCACCGGCCTGGGCACCTGGGGCCGCTGAGCCCCGCCGGGCCGGAGCGGGTCAGCCCTCGTCCGCCGGCTCGCGGGCCCCGTCCGCCCCCGGGCCGGTCCCTTCGCCCTCCCGCGGGAACCGGCCCCGTCCCCGCGTCCGGCGCGGTGTCCTGCCGCGCACCGCGTAGGTGACGGACACCGCGCCGACGGCGAGGAGCACGCCCACCGCGAGGACGGGGGCGCCCAGCCACCACGGGCTCTCCCAGACCCCGCCCGCGTCCCCCGCGTAGACGAGGGCGACGGCGACGAAGGTGAGGCCGAGGAACAGCCGCCCCGGCTGGACCTCATGGCGCACGGTTCACCACCGCCTGTCCCGCGCCGACGTGCATCCGCAGGACCAGGGTGCCGCTCCGCGCGGCCCCCGGGCGGGGCGGCAGGGTCACGTGGCGCTCCTCGCCGGGGGTCAGCTCGAACTGGTCCGCGCGCTCCCCGGGGAGGCGGATGTCGCCGAGCCCGATGTCCACGTCCAGCTTGACGCGGGTGCCCGGCGGCACCAGGACCTCCATCCGGCCCGCCCCGGCCTCCACCCGGGTACGTACGACCGTGTCCTCGCCGAGCGGCAGCTCGCGCAGATCGAGCCGGCCCGTACCGGAGCCGATGCGGTACACCGGACGCACCCCGGCCACGGTCGTGGGCCGCCACTCGCCGCGCACCCAGTCGCCACTGATGTCCTTCGGCAGGGCGGAGGCGCCGACGAGCAGCCCCGTCGTCAGGAGCGCCAGCAGGATCGAGCCGGCGCTCAGCCGGCCGAGGAAGGCGCTCACCACGATCCCGAGGCCGAACACCGCGAGGGCGAGGGAGAGCCCCACCACGAGGCTCGTGCCCAGCGGCCGGCCCGCCCAGCCCACCCCCGTGCCGAGGGCGCCCGCCACCAGGGCCAGGAGGAGGACGAGGCCGCCGATCCGGGGCGGCCGCCGCCGCTCCCCGCCCTCCCCGTCCGCGCCCCCGGACCGGCCCGCCGCGGGCCCGGCGAACCGCTCGTGCGGGCCGGGGGGCGGGAAGCCGGTGCCGGGCTCCCCGCTTTCGGCGTCCGGGCCCCACAGGTAGGCCGGGGTCCCGCCGTCCCGGACGCCCCCCTTGGCAGAGGGGGCACGCCACCACGAGGGCGCGTCCGTCACCGGAGGCGCCCGGGTCTCGGGCGGGGCGTCCGCGACGGCCTGGGCCGCCGCCGGGTCCTGGACCCCCGCGCCGCGCTGCCGCGACCAGTGCCCCGCGCCCGCCGTGAGCAGACCGAGGACGCCCGCGAAGAAGAGGAGGTCCCCGTTGTTCAGCATCGACACGAAGAGCCCGCAGCCGACCAGCGCGCACAGCACCGCCGTGAGCGCGGGACCGTCCACCCGCCCGGTCAGCAGCCTGCGCCCGTCGCTCTCCTCCTCGCCCTCGTACGGCACGAGGAGCCACACCAGCCCGTAGAAGACGAGCCCCGCCCCGGCCGTCACCGAGAGCACGACCAGCACGATGCGGAAGATCACCGGATCGAGATCGCAGCGCCGCGCGAGGCCCGCGCAGATGCCGCCCAGCACCTTGTGCCGCTTGTCGCGGCGGAACCCGCGCAGGGGTGGCTCGGTATCGCCCGAGCCCCCGGCCCGCGGAGGAGACGGGGGGCCGGTCCGGTGGTCGGTCATGCCTCCATGGTGACGGTCCGCGGCCGCCGTGCGAATAGGGGATGACCCTGGCGCGACCCTGAGATTGAGATCCGCCGGGGCGGCTCGGCCACCTCGCGACGCGTATGGGCCGCGAGGGGGCCGAGCCGTACGAGCGCGTCGCGGCCGAGCCGTACGAGTGCGTCGCGGCCGAGCCGTACGGGCGCGTCGCGCCGTCGGGCGTCCCCGGGGCGGAGGTCCACGGCCGCTCGGGGACCGGCCCCGGGAGATCAGGGTCGTCGTCGGGGAGAACCCTGATGCCGGGCGCCGGGCGCGCGTGTGAGGATCGGACCATGTCGGAAGCCGCAGCCGCACCCAACGCGCCGGACCGGCCGCCGCGCAGGCTCTATCGCAGCGGCGAGGGCCGCTGGCTGGGGGGAGTGGCGCGGGGCCTCGCCGGCCATCTCGCCCTGCCCGTGATCTGGGTGCGGCTCGTCTTCCTCGGCCTGTTCCTCGCGAACGGCCTCGGCGCGCTCCTCTACGCGGCCTTCTGGTTCTTCGTCCCGATCGGCGTGGGCGGGGTCGGCTCGACGGCCGCGCCGCGGCCCGGGGCGGGACCGTACCGGGCCGGCTGGTCACCGCGTCACCCCTTCCGGTCGTGGGGCGGACGCTTCTCCAGGAAGGAGGACCGGCGCGGGCAGATCGTCGCCCTGTTCGCGCTGGTGATCCTCGCCGTCGTGTTCGTGGACAGCGTCGACATGGGCGGCACCGCGCGCGGCTACCTCATCCCCGCGCTGCTCGTGGGCGCGGGGGTGGCGCTGGTCTGGCGGCAGGCCGACAACGCGCGGCGCGCCCGCTGGGTCGAGGTCGGCGGCAGACGGCGCACGCTCGACGTCCTGCGGGCCGCGGCCGGGGTCCTGCTCGTCGGGACGGGCGCCTGCGTCATCTTCGTACTCCAGGGCTCGGCCCAGCACCTGGGCTCGGTGCTCCAGGCGGCGCTGGCCGTGTTCGTCGGCATCGTGCTGCTGGCCGGCCCGTACCTGATCCGCATGACGCAGGACCTCTCCGAGGAGCGGCTCATGCGGATCAGGGCGCAGGAGCGGGCCGAGGTCGCCGCGCACGTCCACGACTCGGTGCTGCACACGCTGACGCTGATCCAGCGCAACGCGGACCGGCCCGGGGAGGTGCGGCGACTGGCCCGCGCGCAGGAACGCGATCTGCGGCAGTGGCTGTACAGACCGGAGGGCACGGGGAAGGACGCCGACGAGGAGCCGGCCGAGCTGGCGGAGGCGGTGCGCGAGGCGGCGGCGGAGATCGAGGACAAGCACGGGGTGCCGCTCGAAGTGGTCGTCGTGGGGGACTGCCCGCTGGACGAGCCGCTGACGGCGATGATGCAGGCCGCGCGGGAAGCCATGGTGAACGCCGCCAAGTACGGTGGTGGGGGCGGGGCGGTGCAGGTGTTCGCCGAGGTCGAGGACGGCCATGTGTTCGTCTCCGTCCGGGACCGCGGTCCGGGTTTCGACCCGGAGGCGGTGCCCGGGGACCGCATGGGGGTCAGGGAGTCGATCATCGGCCGGATGAGACGCAACGGGGGCAAGGCCGTGCTGCGTTCCGCCCCGGGCGGCGGGACCGTGGTCGAGCTGGAGATGGAGAGGACACACGATGAGTGAGCCGACGGGCACGGCGACGGACGGCCCCACGGGCGAGGCGGCGGACGGCGGGGCCGGTGCGGGACGCAGGGTGCGGATCGTGCTGGTGGACGACCACCGGATGTTCCGTACCGGGGTGCGGGCGGAGATCGGCAGGACCGAGAGCACCGGCGTCGAGGTCGTGGGAGAGGCCGCGGACGTGGACCAGGCGGTCGCCGTGATCCAGGAGACCCGGCCGGAGGTGGTCCTGCTGGACGTGCACCTGCCGGGCGGCGGGGGCGTGACGGTGCTGAAGCGCTGTGCGGCCCTCGTCTCGGACCCGGTGAACCCGGTCCGCTTCCTGGCCCTGTCGGTGTCCGACGCGGCCGAGGACGTCATAGGGGTGATCCGGGGCGGCGCCCGCGGCTACGTGACCAAGACGATCACCGGTACCGATCTGGTCGACTCGGTCTTCCGGGTGCAGGAGGGGGACGCGGTCTTCTCCCCGCGGCTCGCCGGATTCGTGCTCGACGCGTTCTCCTCCTCCGAGGCGGTGCCGCTGGACGAGGACCTCGACCGGCTCACCCAGCGCGAGCGCGAGGTGCTGCGGCTCATCGCCCGGGGCTACTCCTACAAGGAGATCGCCAAGGAGCTGTTCATCTCGGTGAAGACGGTGGAATCGCACGTCTCGGCCGTCCTGCGCAAGCTCCAGCTCTCCAACCGGCACGAGCTGACCCGCTGGGCCACGGCACGCCGGCTGGTCTGAGGGAGGCGGCCCCCGGCGATCTCCCGGGCCGGGTACGGCGGGAGGCGCGAGGGGACGGGACCTCCGGCGGGAGGGCGGGGGGGCCTTCTGAGGGAGGGCGCGGGGCGACGGGGGCTCCTGAGGAGGGGCGCGAGGGGGTGGGGGCGGCCTCCGGCGGGGGCGAGGGGCCGGAATAGTCTCACTGCCCATGGATGTCCTCATCAATGCCTTCGTCGGCCTGCACATCATCGGGATCGCCGCGCTGCTCGGCGGCTTCCTCACCCAGATGAAGGCGATGGGCGCGGGCACGGCGCGTTTCACCCCGGCGATGCTGCACGGCGCGCTCACGATGCTCGTCACCGGCGTCGTCCTGGTGGGCCTCAACCAGGCCGACGACCAGCACGTCAACACCTTCAAGATCGGCGTCAAGCTGGCCGTGCTGATCGTGGTCCTCGGGCTCGTCTACGTGAAGCGGGACGAGGAGAAGGCGGAGAAGCCGCTGTTCGCGGCCGTGGGCGCGCTCACCGTGGTGAACATCTTCATCGCGGTGCTGTGGACCTGATCCGCCGGGGCCGGGGCCGGGGCCGGGGCCGTGCCGCCCGGCCGGGCCGGGCCCACCACGCGGCGGGCCGGCTCGGCCACGTGGTGGCTCGTACACGCGTGGCTCGTCCACGCGGTCGACCGGTGCGCTGACGCGAAGGCGGCCGCGGCGGGGCGCCCGTACGGGGTGCGCCGCTGGGGCCGGGAAGCCCGCCGGGCAGGTCGGCGGACGGGGCGGGCCGGTGGGCGGGACCGCCTTCGATCCGCCCGGCGCGCGGCCGTGACCAGGGCGGAAAGGGGCGCGCACCCCCCGGCCCGGCCCTCGCGGGGGCACGAAGTTCCCGGCCGGGGCCCGGTTGTCGGTGCGGCCGCCTAGACTCGGACGGCGATGAGCAGCCTCTTTGACGACAGTTTCCTGGCGGACATGGCCTCCACGGCGCACGCGGAGGAGGAGCCCCCGCCCCCGCCCGAGGACAGCGGCCCGGACGACAGCGCCCCGGCCGACCTGTTCGACGGGAGGTTCGACGCGCCGCCGCCCAGGGACGCGTACTACCGGGACGGCGCGCCGCGCCCGGTCATCGACCCCGCGGCGCTGCTGGAGGGGCTGAACCCGCAGCAGAGCGCCGCCGTCGAGCACAGCGGCTCCCCGCTGCTCATCGTGGCCGGCGCCGGCTCGGGCAAGACCCGCGTGCTCACCCACCGCATCGCGTACCTGCTCGGCAGGCGCGGGGTCCACCCCGGGCAGATCCTCGCGATCACCTTCACCAACAAGGCCGCCGGGGAGATGAAGGAGCGCGTCGAGCAGCTCGTCGGGCCCCGCGCCAACGCGATGTGGGTCTCCACCTTCCACAGCGCCTGCGTGCGCATCCTGCGCCGCGAGTCGAAGAAGCTCGGGTTCACCTCGTCTTTCTCGATCTACGACGCGACCGACTCCAAGCGGCTCATGGCGCTCGTCTGCCGCGACCTCGACCTCGACCCGAAGCGGTACCCGCCGAAGTCCTTCACCGCGCAGATCTCGAACCTGAAGAACGAACTGGTCGACGCCGAGGAGTTCGCGGGGAGGGTGGCCGGGGGCGCCTCCCGGACGGAGTCCGGGGGAGGCTTCGAGAAGACGCTCGCCGAGGCGTACACGATGTACCAGGCGCGGCTGCGCGAGGCCAACGCGCTGGACTTCGACGACATCATCATGACGACCGTCCACCTGCTCCAGGCGTTCCCCGACGTCGCCGAGCACTACCGCCGCCGCTTCCGGCACGTCCTCGTCGACGAGTACCAGGACACCAACCACGCCCAGTACACCCTGGTCAAGGAGCTGGTCGGCCCCTCCGGCGGGGAGGGCGACGACCCGGCCGAGCTGTGCGTCGTGGGCGACGCCGACCAGTCGATCTACGCCTTCCGCGGCGCCACGATCCGCAACATCCTCCAGTTCGAGGAGGACTACCCGCAGGCGCGCACCATCCTGCTGGAGCAGAACTACCGCTCCACGCAGACCATCCTGTCCGCCGCCAACGCGGTCATCGAACGCAACGAGAACCGCCGCCCGAAGAACCTGTGGACCGAGGCGGGCACCGGCACGAAGATCCTCGGGTACGTCGCCGACACCGAGCACGACGAGGCGCAGTTCGTCGCCGACGAGATCGACCGCCTCACCGACGAGGGGCAGGCGAGGGCCGGGGACGTCGCCGTCTTCTACCGGACCAACGCCCAGTCCCGTGTCCTGGAGGACATCTTCATCCGCGTCGGCCTGCCCTACAAGATCGTGGGCGGGGTCCGCTTCTACGAGCGTCGCGAGGTCCGCGACGTCCTCGCCTACCTGCGGGTGCTCGCCAACCCCGAGGACAGCGTCCCGCTGCGCCGCATCCTCAACGTGCCCAAGCGCGGGATCGGCGACCGCTCCGAGGCGATGATCGACGCCCTCGCGCAGCGCGAGAAGATCACCTTCCCGCAGGCGCTGCGCCGCGTGGACGAGGCGTACGGGATGGCGGCCCGCTCGGCGAACGCCGTGAAGCGGTTCAACACGCTGATGGAGGAGCTGCGCACCGTCGTCGAGTCCGGCGCGGGCCCGGCCGTCGTGCTCGAAGCGGTCCTGGAGCGTACGGGCTACCTGGCGGAACTCCAGGCGTCCACCGACGTCCAGGACGAGCCCCGCATCGAGAACCTTCAGGAACTCGCCGCCGTGGCCCTGGAGTTCGAGCAGGACCGGACCGAGGAGGAGGGGCCCGGCACGCTCGCCGAGTTCCTGGAGCAGGTCGCGCTGGTCGCCGACTCCGACCAGATCCCCGACGAGGACGAGGACGGATCGGGCGTCATCACGCTGATGACCCTGCACACGGCGAAGGGCCTGGAGTTCCCCGTCGTCTTCCTGACCGGCATGGAGGACGGCGTCTTCCCCCACATGCGGGC
This sequence comes from Streptomyces sp. NPDC007088, assembly GCF_042869355.1. NCBI lineage: Bacteria > Bacillati > Actinomycetota > Actinomycetes > Kitasatosporales > Streptomycetaceae > Streptomyces > Streptomyces sp. NPDC007088. Next base: position 34,684 of record NZ_JBIAFO010000018.1, on the reverse strand, counting down.
GCTCGGCCAGCCGAAGGAGCTGGAGGAGGAGCGGCGGCTCGCCTACGTCGGCATCACCCGGGCCCGCGAGCGGCTCTACCTGACGCGGTCCGCGCTGCGCAGCGCCTGGGGCCAGCCGCAGTACAACCCGCCCTCGCGGTTCCTGGAGGAGATCCCCGCCGAGCACCTGGAGTGGAAGCGCACGGGATCGGCGGGCGCGCCCGCCGCCACCGGCCCGGCCTCCGGGATCGCGGCCTCCCTGTCCTCCTCGCGCGCCAAGCGGGGGGCGCCGGCCTTCGCTACGCGGCGCGCGGAGGAGAAGCCGGTCGTGGCGCTCGCGATCGGTGACCGCGTCACCCACGACCAGTTCGGCCTCGGCACGGTCGTCGGGGTCAAGGGCACCGGGTCCAACGCGGAGGCCACCGTCGACTTCGGCGAGCCCAAGCCGAAGCGGCTGCTGCTGCGGTACGCGCCGGTCGAGAAGCTCTAGGGGCGAGCGGTCCCGCGGGTCCGGTCCCGGGGGGGCGCCCCCCCGGGGGGGCGGGGGCGGGGCGGCGGGGGGGGGGCCGCCCCCCCCCCCCCCCCCCCCGCCGCCCC
>NZ_JBIAFO010000018.1:0-34098 GCF_042869355.1 Streptomyces sp. NPDC007088 | reverse complement strand
CCCCACCCGACGGGGCTGCTGCGGCGTCCCGCCCCGGACGAGCAGCTCTCGGGGGGGGGGGCCCCGGGGGCCCGGCCCCGGGCCCCCGCCCGCTGGGTCCGGCGCGGCCGGTCCGGCTTGTCGGGCCCGCCGCCCCGGACCCAGCGGACGGTCCCGCTCGTTGCTCGTTGCCGGCGCCCGGGTGGTGGGGCGGCGGGCCGGGTCAGGTCGGGTCGATGCCGTGGCTGCGCAGCCACGGGAGCGGGTCGATCGCCGCGCCCGCCCCGGGTCGTACCTCGAAGTGCATGTGCGGGCCGGTGGAGTTGCCGGAGTTGCCGGAGCGGGCGATGACCTCGCCCGCCTTCACCGCCGTGCCGCTGGGCAGGGTGGTCCCCGACAGGTGGCAGTACCACGTCTCGGTACCGTCCTTGGCCGTCACGATCGCCATGTTGCCGTAGGCGCTGTTCCACTGACTGCGGACGGTGCCGTCCGTCGCGGCCATGACCGCGCTGCCGTACGACACCGGGAAGTCGATGCCCGTGTGCTGCGACATCCAGTTGACGCCCGCCTGGCCGAAGTAGGCGCTCAGCCCGTGCTGGGCGACGGGCATGGCGAACTTGGGGCGTTCGCGTTCCTTGCGGGCGGCCTCGGCGACGGCCGCCTTGTGCTCGGCCTCCTTCTTCGCCTTGAGGTCGATGCGTTCCTGGGTGCGGCTGGCCCGGTCGGCGACGTCGTCGGCGGCCGCCGAGAGCTTCGCGAGCTGTGTGTCGAGCTTGTTGTTGGCGACCGCGGGCTTCACCGGTTCGGGGCTGCTCGACGCCCCCGTCTCCTTGCCGTCCCCGCCGAAGTCTCCCACCGAGGCGGCGGCGACCCCCGCGACGCCCATCACACAGGCCGAGGGCACGGCGATCGTCAGCAGCGCCGACCGTTTCGCCGGCATCCGGCGGCGGTTCCTGCCCCGGCCCGGCTGCTCCTCCCTGCCACCGAGCACGACCGGGCCCTCGGCGTCCCCCGCCGGCCGGGTGGCCGAGCCGGTCGTCGCACCGGACGGGACGAAGGCGGAAGGGCGCGAGGAAGACGCGGACGCGCCCGGGGCGGCGGCCCGGCCGGGCGTGTCGCCGGAGTCCCGGAAGCGGGCGTCCCCGGGGGCGCCCCCGTCGGCCGCCTCGCGCTCCCCGGTGCGCTCTTCGGTCTCCTCGCCGGGCGCGGAAGCGGTGTCCGCCTGGCCGGACGGGGGGACCACCGGCACGCGCGCGGTGTGCGACTCCGGCGCGTCCTCCACCGGGTGCGCGCGGTGCGCGGGCTCCCAGGTCCGCGCGTCCCACTCGCCGCTGTGCGCGGGAGGCGACTGCGCGGGGACCCCGGCCGGCGACGGCGACTGCTGGGGGAGACTCCCGGTGTCGTAGCCCTCGGGGTCGCCGGTGTGCGCGCTGCGCCCGGCGTGTCCTTCGTACGCCTCGTGCGGCTCGTGTCGCTCGTAGGGTTCGTGTCGCTCGTACGGCTCGTGTCGCTCGTACGGCTCGTACGGTTCGTAGGAGAGGGAGAAGCCCTGGCCGCCGAGGGTGTCGTACCGCTGCTGGGACGAGAGGTTCCACTGCCCGCTGTCGGGGCCGCCGGTGTCGGGGCTTCCGGTGTCGTACGGGCCGGGCGCGGGTGCTCCCGTCCGGAAGCCCGTCGGCCGGCCGACGGCCGGCCAGCCGCCCGTGGCGTACGCACCGGTCTCGTAGGCGGTCGTGCCGTAGGAACCGGCCGGGTAGGAGCCGGTCTCCTGGGAACCGGTCCCGTACGAACCGGCGTCGTAGGCCCCGGTGGAGTGGGGCGCCGTGTCGTGGGCGCCGGTCCCGTAGGGGTGCGGGGCGTAGTTTCCGGTGTCGTACGTGCCGGTGTCGTACGTCCCGGTGTCGTACGTCCCTGTGCCGTACTGCGGCGGCGCGTATGCCCCGGTCGCGAACGCCCCGGTGTCATAGGGGCTTTGACGGTCGCCGTGGGCGGGGTGGCCGGCGGGCCCGTCCTGCGCGGGGGCCTGCCCGGGAGGGGCGTAGGGGTCCGTGGGGCAGGCGCCGTACGCCTCGTACGGCGCGCCGCCCGTGAACGCGTACTGCGGGTCCTGGTAGCGCTCCCCGTACCCGTCGGAACCCTGCGGGGTGTACGCCGTGGGGGAGGCGTATGTGGCGCCGGGAGCCGGTGCCGGGGAGGTGGTCCCCGACGGGTGACGGTCGTTCACCAGCGTCTCTTTCGCCTCGACGGCAGGGGCCGGGAAGCACGCTCCCCGGGGGTGGAACAGTGCGGCGACTGTACCCGCCGGTCTGTGGCCCGGACAATCTTCCACAGGTTTCGGGCAGGGGGGAAACGGGCATTCGACGGCCTTTCGGGGAACAGCGGACGGCTCAAGGCGCCCGGGTTCGAAGCGTGTTCGATTTTTCCGCGCCTCTGGGTAGCGCCGTGGTCAAGGCTTGCCGGTCCGGGGCGGTCGCGGGATCGAAAGGTGTTCCCTCGTGTCGGGGGGGTGGGGGGGGGGGGGGGGGGGACCCGCCCCCCCCCCCCCGCGGCGCCGGGGGGGGGGCCCGGCCCGCCACCCAGCGCGCCGCGGCGGTGGGGGTGGGGGGGGGGGTGTTTGGGGGGGGGGGGGGGGGGGGGGGGGGTGTGTTGGGGGGCCGCGGGGGGGGGGGGGGCGGGGGCCGGGCCCCCCCCCCCCCCCGACACGGGGTGCGGCTCGGGGTCTTCCACTCCGTCGATACCGGGCAGGCGGTGACGTGTGTGCGGGGGTGCCGCGTGTGTGGTGGGTGCGACAGCAGGTCCTGGCGGGGGCGGGGCGGGCGACTTGGCCGCGCGGTGCGGTGGGGTGAACGGCCGCTTCACGGCGGGCGGATGCCCGGGGGCGGGCCTCGGGGGTCCGGCGGGGGGCCTGGACCGCGCGTCCGTTCCCCTGTTCCACCGCTGTTCCACCGCCCACCGCGCCGTGCGGCTGACGGCGCGGTGGGCGGCGACCGAGCGGCTCCCGGTACGCGTGCCTCCCCGGGCTCCCGGCGCGGGGCGGTACGTCAAGTGCGTGTCCCGCGTGTGATTTCCCCCTCTGTCTGTGTCGCGAAACCGCCCCGTGCGGGAAGCTGTGGATAACGTTCGTTCACTTCCCCGCACCGGTGCGGTACGGGGCACGCCGGGCTCGTCGGGGTGCGGCGGTCGGTACAGGGAGGCAGTGATGAGTGTGGCAACCGGACCGATCCGTGTGGTCGTCGCCAAACCGGGGCTCGACGGACACGATCGCGGGGCCAAGGTCATCGCGCGGGCGCTGCGCGACGCCGGTATGGAGGTCATCTACACGGGACTGCACCAGACCCCCGAGCAGATCGTGGACACCGCCATCCAGGAGGACGCCGACGCGATCGGCATGTCCATCCTCTCCGGAGCCCACAACACGCTGTTCGCCCGTGTCATCGAACTGCTCGCGGAGCGCGACGCGCAGGACATCAAGGTGTTCGGCGGCGGGATCATCCCGGAGGCGGACATCGCGCCGCTGAAGGAGAAGGGCGTCGCGGAGATCTTCACCCCCGGAGCCACGACCGCCTCGATCGTGGACTGGGTCACCAGCCACGTACGGCAGCCGGCCTGACCCCGCGACGAACCCCGGCCCCGCCGCGCCGCTCCTGCCCTTCGTCCCGCTCCGGGCGCCGCCGCTGCCAGCGGGCGGCGCGCTCTTCTTTCGCGGGTGCTTCGCGGGTGCTTCGCGGGTGCTTCGCGGGTGCTTCGCGGCTACTTCGAGGGTGCTTCGCGGGTGAGTTGGCGGGTGGGCGTCGACGCCCAGTGCCCCGCCGCCGAACCGGGCCGGATCTCCTTAAGCCCGGCGGAGCCGTTCGCACACGAGGAACGCCACGTGGTCCAGGACCTCCCAGGTGCCGGTGCCGGTGCCGGTGCCGCTGCGGATAGGGGTGGGCGTGGTGGGCGGCTACGGAGCGGGCACGGCGGGGCGGCGCGGGGTCGCGCGGAAGGGCGGGGAGCACGGGGGCGGCCCCCGTCCGGTGGTCCGGCGTCCACACCGCCCCTCCCTCTGCGCTCCCCGCCCCGCACCGCCCCGCCTCAGGGGCGCGGTCGCGGCACTGCCTCCGCCGCCCCCTCCCGTCCCTCCAGTTCGCGGCGCATCTCGTCCCGTAGGCGCAGGGTGCTCACCAGCCTCTGGAACGCCTCGACCCAGTACGCACCCGATCCGGGCCGGGTGTCCGGTGGTTCGGCGGTGGCGGCGGCCAGGGACTCCAGGCGGTCGGCCTCCGCCGGGTCCAGGCAGCGTTCGGCGAGACCCATCACCCCGCTGAAACTCCACGGGTAACTCCCGCTGTCCCTGGCTATGTTCAGGGCGTCCACCACGGCCCGGCCGAGCGCCCCGTGCCACGGCACCGCGCAGCCGCCCAGCAGCTGGAAGGCTTCCGACAGTCCGTGCGCGGCCACGAAGAGGGCCACCCACTCGGCGCGCTCCTCGTCCGGCAGGGCGGCGAGCAGCCGCGCCCGTTCCGCGAGCGACACCGCCCCCGGGCCCGCCGCCTGGGGTGAGCCCGGCGCGCCCAGCAGGGCCCGCGACCAGGCGACGTCCCCCTGACGTACGGCGGCCCGGCACCACGCCGCGTGCAGTTCGCCCTGCCAGCCGTCCGCGACCGGCATCGCCACGATCCCGGCGGGTGAGGCCCCACCGAACCGTTCCGTCCATGTGGAGAGGGGGGCGGCCTCCACGATCTGGCCCAGCCACCAGGAGCGTTCGCCCCGGCCCGAGGGCGGTTTCGCGACCACGCCGTCCCGCTCCATCGCGGCGTCGCACGCGTGCGGGGCCTCGACCGCGATGCCCGGACCGGGGCCCGTGATCCGGTCGGGGGCGACACAGGTCGCCGCCCGCCGCGCCATCCGGCCCGCGAGGGCCGACTCCGGCAGCGCGGAGAGCAGTTCGGCCGCGAGCGCCCGGACGTTGCGGCTGCGGTCGGCCAGCGCCTGTTCGAGGAAGGGCTCGTCCGCCGGTGACAGCCCCGTCCGCAGGGAGTCCACGAACATCAGGCGGTCCTCGGCCCGCTCCGTGCGCCACGTGCCGGCCAGCAGGTCCAGCGCGGCCGCCGGGTCCTCCGTACGCAAGCGGCCCAGGAGCGCGACCCGTTCGGCGAACAGCCCTTCCTCCCACAGCCGTCGCACCGCCGCCCCGCGTTCGCCCGGCGGCAGGGCCGGATCGCCGTCCACGGCCGTGCGCAGGACGTACTTCCAGTCGGGGTTGAGCCGTGCCAGCCAGCGGGCGCGCGGTCCCGCGAAGGCCAGCGCGGCAGGGCGCAGATCCGTACGGGCACGGGCCGCGTCCAGGAGAGCCGGGAGGAGTTCGGCGGGTGCGGCGAAGCCGAGGCTGCCCGCGAGCGCCAGCCACTGCGGCAGCAACTCGGTCAGGTCGGGGGCGCTGCCCCGGCCCCCGCCCCCGCCGCCCCGGTCGGCCAGCAGCAGAGCGAGACGGCGGCGCGCGGCGGCCGGCAGCGGCGGGCGGGTGTCCGGATCGCTCACCTCCAGGGGCGGGGCGGCGGGCGCCGGGCACACCCCCGCCCTGCGGCGCACCGTGTGCAGGGCCGCGGCGTCGAGCAGCGCCGCGGGACCGTCGGCCGCCGTGCCCGACGCGGGCAGTGGACGGCGGTCCGTGCCCAGGAGCGCCGTGGTCACGAGGTGCTCCCAGGACAGGGCCTCTACCTCAGGGGCGGGCGAGTGCGCGGGGGACAAGGTCGTACCTCCTTGAGCAGAAGCAGAAGCAGAAGCAGAAGCAGAAGATGGGGGCGGGGTGGGGACGGGGAGGTGGCGGGCAGGGGACCCGGGCCCCCCGCTTCCGCACCCCCTCACCACAGCGCCGTTATCCCGCCCCCTCGCTCCCCTCCCGGATCTCCCCCCGGGGTTCCTTCCGCGCCCCAGGCGGCCAGGGGATGGAAGCCCCGGTGGCCGAGTTCGCCGAAGACCGTCAGCGGGTGGCCGCCCGACAGGGAGACCAGGCGCCACAGGTGTGAGGAGGAGCGGGACCGCGGGGTCAGGGGCAGGGCCAGCCCGGAGGCCGGGTCGGTGAGCTGCCAGCCGGACGGGGTGGGGGCCGGGACGACCGCGGCCAGGGTGGCCGGCCAGGACTCCAGCCAGGGGTCCTCGCGCAGGGCCCTGCCGTAGGCGGCCGTCGCCTCCTGCGGGGACACGCCCTCGGGGCGGGCCGTCGAGGCGGTCGCCGGGCCGAGGCGCTCCCCGAGGTCGGCCCGCACCTGCGCGGGGCCGGGGCGCGCCGTGAGCAGCGCCTCGACGGACAGGCCCACGGGCAGGGCCAGTTCCGGGGCCCGGCCGGCCGCGCCGTAGGAGAGGAGGAGCGCGGTGCGGCCCGTGCGGGCGCCGTGCAGCCACACCCGGCGGGTCGTGAGCCGCGCGTCCGCCGTGTCGTACTGCGCGAGAACCAGCCACGCATCGCGCTCCGCCACCGCGTCCGGGGCGGCGGCGGCCGGCAGGCCGACCCGGCCCGCGACCGTCGCCGCCAGCGCGGGCGGCAGCGTCTCGCGGTGCAGCCATCCCTGTACCAGCAGGTGCAGTTGGGCGCACTCCTCCAGCAGCCGCACCGGCCATCCCGGGCCGGAGCCCGGTATCGCGCCCAGTTCCCGCACCCGGGAGGCGAGGCCCTTGGCCTGCGCGTCCACCATGCGGGCGGCGGCCTCCTCCCACATCCCGTACCCGGACCGCTCGGCCGCCGCGAGACCGCCGCGCAACAGGTCGCTCAGGCGCTGCTCCAGCTCCGTCGCGCCCGCCGTGATCCGTTCGGCGCGGCGCTCGGCCCGCTTACGGGCCGCCTCCGGGTCGGCCGGCGCGGCGGCGCCCTGGACCCCGCCCTGCCCCTGGCCGGCCGCGGCCTCCGCCGCCTTCGCGCGGCGTGCCGACAGCCACTGCCCGGCCCACTCCGGCGGCTCCCCGGCCGCGATCGCGGACGGGCCCGCCGACCACAGCAGCAGGAGCCCCAGCGCGTGCTTGCACGGGAACTTCCTGCTCGGGCAACTGCACTTATAAGCGGGCCCCGACAGGTCCACCACCGTCTGGTACGGCTTGCTGCCGCTTCCCTTGCACAGGCCCCACACCTCCCCCTCGTCCGTCGAACCGGTACCCGACCACGGTCCCGCCGCGCCGAGCTTGCTTCCCGCTTTGCGCGACGGAGCGTCAGGAGCCAGTGCCAGCACCTGATCCGCCGTCCAGCGCACCCCCTGCGAAGTCATGCCACGAACGTAGGGCCCGCCACTGACAATCAGTCATCGTCGCAGGTCAGAGCTGGTTTCCGGTCAATTGTCAGTGGCGTGATGCACCGTGGGACACACATCCGAACCGGAGGGGGACCCACCATGACCATGCCCACGCAGTCCGTCGGGGAGAGCGCCGCGGCCAGTCCGGCCGGCGCGGGCGCGGCAGCGGCCGAGGAGGCTCTGCGGCCGCACGCGGAGGACGCCTTCGCGCACGAACTCGCCGCGCTCGCCGCGCAGGACGACCGCCCCCGTCCGGCCCGGTGGCGGCTCTCGCCGTGGGCGGTCGCCACGTACCTGCTCGGCGGGACCCTGCCGGACGGCACGGTGATCACGCCCAAGTACGTCGGCCCGCGCCGCATCGTCGAGGTCGCCGTCACGACCCTCGCGACCGACCGGGCGCTGCTGCTGCTCGGCGTCCCCGGCACCGCCAAGACCTGGGTCTCCGAGCACCTCGCCGCGGCCGTCAGCGGTGACTCCACACTCCTCGTCCAGGGCACCGCGGGGACCCCGGAGGAGGCCATCAGGTACGGCTGGAACTACGCGCAGCTCCTCGCCCACGGCCCCAGCAGGGACGCGCTGGTGCCGAGCCCCGTCATGCGGGCCATGGCCGAGGGGATGACCGCGCGCGTCGAGGAACTGACCCGTATCCCCGCCGACGTGCAGGACACCCTGATCACGATCCTGTCGGAGAAGACGCTCCCGATCCCCGAACTCGGCGCGGAGACGCAGGCCGTGCGCGGCTTCAACCTCATCGCGACCGCCAACGACCGGGACCGGGGCGTCAACGACCTGTCGAGCGCGCTGCGCCGCCGCTTCAACACCGTCGTCCTGCCGCTGCCCGAGAGCGTCGAGGCCGAGGTCGACATCGTCTCCCGGCGCGTCGACCAGCTCGGGCGCTCCCTCGACCTGCCGTCCGCGCCCGCCGGGGCCGACGAGATCCGCCGGGTCGTCACCGTCTTCCGGGAGCTGCGCGACGGGGTCACCGCCGACGGCCGGACGAAGATCAAGTCGCCGAGCGGGACCCTCTCCACGGCCGAGGCCATCTCCGTCGTGGCCGGCGGGCTCGCGCTCGCCGCGCACTTCGGTGACGGCCGGCTGCGCGCCGGGGACGTCGCCGCCGGCATCCTCGGCGCGGTGGTCCGCGACCCGGCCGCCGACCGCGTCGTGTGGCAGGAGTACCTGGAGGCCGTCGTGCGCGAGCGCGAGGGCTGGAAGGACTTCTACCGCGCCTGCCGCGAGGTGAGCGCGTGAGTGCCCGCCCGCTCCTGCTCGGGGTCCGCCACCACGGGCCCGGCTCCGCCCGCGCCGTGCGCGCCGCGCTCGACCGGGCCAGGCCCGCCGTCGTCCTCGTCGAGGGACCGCCCGAGGCGGACGCCCTCGTCGGCCTGGTCGCCGACCCCGGCATGCGCCCGCCGGTCGCCCTGCTCGCGCACGTCACCGACGACCCGGCCCGCTCCGCCTTCTGGCCGTTCGCCGAGTTCTCCCCGGAGTGGACGGCGCTGCGCTGGGCCTGCGAGAACAAGGTGCCCGCCCGCTTCATCGACCTGCCCGCCGCCCACAGCCTCGCCCTGGGCGCGGCCGGGCCGGACGGGGACGCCGGCGAGAACCGGGACCGGGAGGACGGGGACGGTGACGAGGCGGACGCGGTCCGGGACGGGGGACCGGCGCCCGAGGCGGTCCGGATCGACCCGCTCGCCGTCCTCGCCGAGACCGCCGGTTACGACGACGCCGAACGCTGGTGGGAGGACGTCGTGGAACACCGGGGCACACGGGAGGGCGCGCGGGCCACCGGAGGCGACAGCGCCCCCGCCGCCCGCGCCGTCCCGTCCGGCCGGCCCGAAGCACCCGGCCCCTCCGGCTCCCTCAGTCCGTCCGACCCGTCCGACCCGTCCGACCCGTCCGACCCGTCCGACCCGTCCGGTCCTGCCGATCCGTTCGGTCCGTTCGAGGCGATCGCCGAGGCGATGGGCGCGCTGCGCGAGACGTACGGGGACGGCGGGCACCCGCGCGACCTGCTGCGCGAGGCGCACATGCGGCTGCGGGTCAGGGCGGCCGAGAAGGAGTTCGGGGCCGGCGCCGTGGCCGTCGTGTGCGGGGCCTGGCACGTTCCCGCGCTCGCCGCCAGGACCACGCTCACCGCCGACCGCGCCCTGCTCAAGGGGCTGCCCAGGGCCAAGGTCGAGATGACCTGGGTGCCGTGGACGCACCGCAGGCTCTCCCGCTTCAGCGGCTACGGCGCCGGCATCGACTCGCCCGGCTGGTACGGCCACCTCCACGAGGCCCCCGACCGGCCCGTCGAGCGCTGGATGACCAAGGTCGCCGGACTGCTGCGCGACGAGGACCGCATGGTGTCCTCGGCGCACGTCATCGAGGCCGTACGGCTCGCCGGGACCCTCGCCGTGATGCGCGGCCGGCCGCTGCCCGGACTCACCGAGGCGACCGACGCGGTGCGGGCCGTGATGTGCGAGGGCTCGGAGGTGCCGCTCGCCCTGATCCACGAACGGCTCGTCGTCGGCGAGGTCCTCGGTGAGGTCCCCGACTCCGCGCCCGCCGTCCCGCTGCAACGCGACCTCGTCCGCCTCCAGCGCTCCCTGCGCCTCAGACCGGAAGCCCTGGAACGCGAACTCGAACTCGACCTGCGCAAGGACACCGACTCCGCGCGCAGCCGCCTCCTGCACCGGCTGCGGCTGCTCGGCGTCGACTGGGGCGAACCGGCCGCCTCGCGCGGCAGCACCGGCACCTTCCGGGAGACCTGGCGCCTGCGCTGGGAACCGGAACTCTCCGTACGGGTCGCCGAGGCCGGCGGGTGGGGCACGACGGTGCACGGGGCGGCGACCGCGAGAGCCGTGGCCGTGGCCACCGAGGCGCGCACCCTCAGCGAGGTGACCGCGCTCGCCGAACAGTGCCTGCCGGCCGGCCTGTCCGAGGCGCTGCCCGCCGTGATGCGGGCGCTCGCCGACCGCGCGGCGCTCGACACCGACGTCGGCCGGCTCGCCCAGGCGCTGCCCGCCCTGGTCCGCACCCTGCGCTACGGGGACGTGCGCGGCACCGACACCGCCGCCCTCGGCGAGGTCGCCACCGGGCTCGCCGAACGCGTCTTCGTCGGACTGCCCCCGGCCTGCGCGGCGCTCGACGCGGACGGCGCGGCGGCCGTGCGCGAGCACGTCGACGCGGTGCACTCCGCGATCTCCCTGCTCGCCGAGTCCGCGCGGACGGCGGGCACGGAACAACCGTCCGCGGCGACCGCCACCCCGGCCGCTTCCGAGCCCCCGGCCTCTCCCCAGCCCCCGGCCGCTCCCGATTCCCCGGCCGCTTCCGCCGCGCGGGCCCGTGCCGCCGCGCTGCCCGGCCGCTGGCACGGCGTGCTGCGCGTGCTGTCCGAACGGGACACCGTGGCCGGGGTGATCCGCGGGCGCTGCGCGCGACTGCTGCTGGACGTCGGGGAGCTGACGGACGAGGCGGCGGCACGGCTCATGGGGCTCGCCCTGTCGCCCGGCACCCCGCCGGACGAGGCGGCCGCGTGGATCGACGGGTTCGTCGGCGGCGGCGCCACCGGCGGCGGGATGCTGCTGGTCCACGACGAACGGCTGCTCGGCCTGGTCGACGCCTGGCTCGGCTCCGTCCCCGCCGGGTCCTTCACCGACGTACTGCCGCTGCTGCGCCGCACCTTCTCCGCCTACGAGCCCGGGGTGCGCCGCAGCCTCGGCGAGCTGGTGCGGCGCGGGCCGGGCACGGCCGGGGGCGCCGGCGGGCCCGCGGGCGAGGCGCTGCCCGGCTTCGGGCCGCGGCTCGACCCGGAGCGGGCGGCGGCCGTCGTCCCCGTACTGCGGCTGCTCCTCGGCCACCGGGACGCCGGGGCGCCCCCGCCCGGACGACCGCGCGTGGAGGCCTGTTGACCGCCCCCGCCCCGCACCCCTCCGACCAGCCGACGACGGGAAGACGACGATGACCTCCACCCCCGGAACGCCCACACCCACCGCGCCGTACGCCACCGCGCCGGACGCCACCGCGCCGCACGCCCCTGCCCCGGACCCCGCCCACGTCGCGGGCCCCGGCGGCGATCCCGAGCGGCTGCGCCGCTGGCGGCTCGTGCTCGGCGGGGACGGCGGGGCCGACGGCACCGGCGCCGCACTCGCGGGCGAGGACGCGGCGATGGACAAGGCGCTCGCCGCGCTCTACGGGCAGCGCGGCGAGGGCAGCGGCGGCGGGCGCGCTGGAGGCGGCCGGCGCGGGGCGGGGCTCGGCGGCTCCGCGCCGAACGTCGCGCGCTGGCTCGGCGACATCCGCACGTACTTCCCCAGCTCCGTCGTCCAGGTCATGCAGCGCGACGCGATCGACCGGCTCGGGCTGTCCGCGCTGCTCCTGGAGCCCGAGATGCTGGAGGCCGTCGAGGCCGACGTCCACCTCGTCGGCACCCTGCTCTCCCTCAACAAGGCGATGCCCGAGACGACGAAGGAGACCGCGCGGGCCGTCGTGCGCAAGGTCGTGGAGGACATCGAGAAACGGCTCGCCTCCCGCACCCGCTCGACGCTCACCGGCGCCCTCGACCGCAGCGCGCGCGTCAGCCGGCCCCGCCACCACGACATCGACTGGAACCGCACGATCGCGGCCAACCTCAAGAACTACCTGCCCGAGTACCGCACGATCGTGCCCGAGCGGCTCATCGGCTACGGGCGGGCCGCCCAGTCCGTGAAGAAGGACGTCGTGCTGTGCATCGACCAGTCGGGCTCGATGGCGGCCTCCGTCGTGTACGCCTCGGTGTTCGGCGCGGTCCTCGCCTCGATGCGCTCGCTCGCGACCCGGCTGGTCGTCTTCGACACGGCCGTCGTCGACCTCACCGACCAGCTCGACGACCCGGTCGACGTGCTCTTCGGCACCCAGCTCGGCGGCGGCACCGACATCAACCGGGCGCTCGCCTACTGCCAGTCGAAGATCACCCGCCCCGCCGAGACCGTCGTCGTCCTCATCAGCGACCTCTACGAGGGCGGCATCCGGGACGAGATGCTCAAGCGGGTCGCGGCCATGAAGGCGGCCGGGGTGCAGTTCGTGGCGCTGCTCGCGCTGTCCGACGAGGGCGCCCCCGCCTACGACCGGGAGCACGCCGCGGCCCTCGCCGAACTGGGCGCCCCGGCCTTCGCGTGCACCCCCGACCTGTTCCCCGAGGTGATGGCCGCCGCGATAGAGAAGCGCCCCCTGCCGGTACCGGACACGGCGAGCGGCGCGCGGTAGCGGGGCGCCGCGGGGCAGGGCGGACGGGACCCGTGTACCCGGACCACCCGCGCTTCCGGACCCCTCGTACACCCGCGCGATCCGTACGTCCGGACGGCCGGGAGGTGCCGGGCGAGGGGCGCCGTCCGGGCACAGAGTGCCGGGGGCGACGGCACTCTGTGACAGGTATCACCGGCTGTCCGCCGTCCGCGATTTACGGAGCCCGCACAGACGGCGATAGCCTGGCGGACGGACATGCCGCGTACCCGGACACCGTGTGCGCTTTCCCCAGTGACAGAGCAGTCACGCTGCCCCTCGCGGCACGCCCACGCTGAAAGACAGACCGCAGAAACAGCAGAGCGGCGAGAAATCAGAGTAGGGACGGACGCGCGTGGACCTGTTCGAGTATCAGGCGAGGGACCTCTTCGCCAAGCACGGTGTACCGGTGCTGGCCGGTGAAGTCATCGACACGCCTGAGGCGGCCCGCGAGGCGACCGAGCGGCTGGGTGGCAAGGCTGTCGTCAAGGCGCAGGTCAAGGTCGGCGGCCGCGGCAAGGCCGGTGGCGTGAAGCTGGCCTCCGACCCGGCGGACGCGGTCGAGAAGGCCGGTCAGATCCTGGGCATGGACATCAAGGGCCACACGGTCCACAAGGTGATGCTGGCCCAGACCGCGGACATCGCGGAGGAGTACTACGTCTCCTTCCTGCTGGACCGCACCAACCGCACCTTCCTGGCCATGGCCTCGGTCGAGGGCGGCATGGAGATCGAGGAGGTGGCCGCCACCAAGCCGGAGGCGCTCGCCAGGATCGCCGTGGACGCCAACGAGGGTGTCACCCCCGAGAAGGCCCGCGAGATCGTCGACGCCGCGAACTTCCCGGCCGACGTCAAGGACGGCATCGCCGAGGCGCTCCAGAAGCTGTGGACCGTCTTCGTCGAGGAGGACGCCCTCCTGGTCGAGGTCAACCCCCTGATCAAGTCCGGCGACGGAAAGATCATCGCCCTCGACGGCAAGGTCTCGCTCGACGAGAACGCCGACTTCCGCCAGCCCGAGCACGAGGCGCTGGAGGACAAGGCCGCGGCCAACCCGCTGGAGGCCGCCGCCAAGGCCAAGAACCTCAACTACGTCAAGCTCGACGGTGAGGTCGGCATCATCGGCAACGGCGCGGGTCTCGTCATGAGCACCCTCGACGTCGTCGCCTACGCCGGTGAGGCGCACGGCAACGTGAAGCCCGCCAACTTCCTCGACATCGGGGGCGGCGCCTCCGCCGAGGTCATGGCGAACGGCCTGGAGATCATCCTCGGCGACCCGGACGTCAAGTCCGTGTTCGTCAACGTCTTCGGCGGCATCACCGCGTGCGACGAGGTCGCCAACGGCATCGTCCAGGCGCTGGAGCTCCTCAAGTCGAAGGGCGAGAACGTCAGCAAGCCGCTGGTCGTCCGCCTCGACGGCAACAACGCGGAGCTGGGTCGCAAGATCCTGTCGGACGCCAACCACCCGCTGGTGCAGCGCGTGGACACCATGGACGGCGCGGCCGACAAGGCCGCCGAGCTCGCGGCTGCGAAGTAAGGGAACAGGTCACCACACCATGGCTATTTTCCTGACCAAGGAAAGCAAGGTCATCGTCCAGGGGATGACCGGCGCCACCGGCATGAAGCACACCAAGCTCATGCTGGCCGACGGAACCAACATCGTCGGCGGCGTCAACCCGCGCAAGGCCGGCACCTCCGTCGACTTCGACGGCACCTCCGTACCGGTCTTCGGCTCCGTCGCCGAGGCGATCAAGGAGACGGGCGCCGACGTGTCCGTCATCTTCGTCCCGCCGGCCTTCGCGAAGGCCGCCGTGGTCGAGGCGATCGACGCCGAGATCCCGCTCGCCGTCGTCATCACCGAGGGCATCGCGGTGCACGACTCCGCCGCCTTCTGGGCGTACGCCGGCAGCAAGGGCAACAAGACCCGCATCATCGGCCCGAACTGCCCCGGCCTGATCACCCCCGGCCAGTCCAACGCCGGCATCATCCCGGGCGACATCACCAAGCCCGGCCGCATCGGCCTCGTGTCCAAGTCCGGCACGCTGACCTACCAGATGATGTACGAGCTGCGCGACATCGGCTTCTCCTCCGCCGTCGGCATCGGTGGCGACCCGGTCATCGGCACCACGCACATCGACGCCCTGGCGGCCTTCGAGGCCGACCCGGAGACCGACCTCATCGTGATGATCGGTGAGATCGGCGGCGACGCCGAGGAGCGTGCGGCCGACTACATCAAGGCCAACGTGACCAAGCCGGTCGTCGGCTACGTCGCGGGCTTCACCGCCCCCGAGGGCAAGACCATGGGCCACGCCGGCGCCATCGTCTCCGGCTCCGCCGGTACCGCCCAGGCGAAGAAGGAGGCCCTGGAGGCCGCCGGGGTCAAGGTCGGCAAGACCCCGACCGAGACCGCCAAGCTGGCCCGCGCCGTCCTCAACGGCTGAGTCCCGCCGGCTCCCCCCGGCCGGCCCGCCGCCGTCCCCGACGGCCGGGCCGCCGTCCGGAGCCGCGCCCGGGGGCCCGTGCCCGGTCCGTACGACTTCTCGTCGTACGGCCGGACGCGGGCCCTTCGGCGTACGGGGACAGGACACGCAGGTGGCGCCCTCTCCGGCGGCGCGGCCCCGCCAGCCCCTGCCGGCCCCCGTACGAGACCGGCGGGGCCGGAGAACGAGGTCAGCGCGGCTCGGGGACGAGCCGCTGCGGGCCGTCGGCCACCCCGTTCCGCAGCGCCTCGCGCAACCGCGGTACGGGGGCGCCGGGCGGCCCCGCGGCGGGGTGGACCGCGGCGTCGCCGACGTAACCGGTGACGGGGGCGCCCCGGTCGCCGAAGTCGTCGGGGGCGGTGAGCAGGCAGTAGCCGGTCGCGAGGGCGATCAGGCCGGTCAGGGCGAGAGAGGCGCCCGTGCGCCGGCGCGCGACGCTCTCGCCCCGCGCGAGTGCGCGCCGCGCGTCCGGCAGCGCGAGCCCGCCGGGCACCTCGCACGCGCCCGGGAACTCCCGCAGCCGGCGCCCCAACTCCTCCGGCGCCGCGAGGAGTTCGGGAAGCCGTGCGGTGAGGGCCTCGCGGGCGTGCGCCAGCCGGCTCGCGGTGGCCGGGGTGCTCGCCTCGGTCTCCGCCGCCGTCTCGGGCAGCCCGAGGCCCACCCCCTCGTGGAGCAACAGGGCGCGCCGGTGCCTGGGCGCCAGCGTCAGCAGCGCGCCGAGGAGCGCGGCGTCCCCGGCGTGGGCGGGCGGGACGAGGGGCCCCCGGCAGGCGGGCCGGAAACGGTTCCACGGCGACAGCGCGTACTCGTGCACCGCCGCCCGCACCCAGCCTCTCGGGTCCGGGTCCACCGCGACCTTTGGCCAGTGCTCCCAGGCGAGCTGGAACCCGCGCAGCACCGCGTCGGCCGCCGTGCCGGGCCGCCCGGTCAGCAGATACGCCTGGCGTACGAGGGTGGCTGACGTCGCGTCGTACAGCTCCGCGAAGGCCGCGACGGGGGAGGGGGCGTCGGGAACGGGAGCAGGGGCAGGGGCGGGATCGGGATCGGAGGCGGGGCCGGGGACGGGAGCGGGGCCCGTGTCGGCGCCGGCTTCCCCTCCCGGCTCCGTCCGCGCCTCGGCCGCGGGTTCCGGGTCCGCTCCCGCTTCCCCTTCCGCTCCCGCTTCCCCATCCGGCTCCGTTCCGGTGGCCGCCTTCGCCGTGCCCTCCCCGCGGTCGCCGCCGTGGCCGCCCCGGGCCCCGCCCCCGCCCTCGTCTTCGCGTCCGTCCGCTTCCGGCGCCGGTGACGGCTCCCCGGAGGGCTGCGTCCCTTCGGGGCCGGGTGGGGGGCCGGCCAGGGTGGCGAGGACCTTCGCGTAGGTCTCGCGCTCGCCGCCCCGGGGTTCGGTGCGGCCGTTCTCCCACTTGCGGAGGATCTCGCGGCTGACCCCCAGGCGGGCGGCGAGCCGGGCGCGGCTGAGGGAGTGACGCTCCCTCAGCCGGCGTCGTTCCTCCGGTGGTGGGAGCGGGACGGCCGGAGTGCGGGTGCGGGACGTCATCGGCGTCCCTCCCCGCGAGGACCTGAACGCTCACCCTTTCGCACGCAAAATCGCATAAGAGTATTTTGATCGACACCTCCGGTATGCGCTTGTTACGCGAGGAATGTGTGCGTCATTGGGAGCATGGCCCCGTGACCCAGACGACCGAGCCAGGACCCTCCTCCGCCACCGCGTCCCCGCCCCCCGGCGGCCCCCTCGCCCGCGCACGGGAGCGGGCCCCCGCCCTCGTCGCCTCGCTGTTCGGCGGGGCGGTCGCCGCCGGCCTCGGGCTGGGCGCCGCCGCCGTCCTCGTGACGGGGCTGTGGATCAGTTCGCCCTTCCCCGACAGCGGGCCCGGCGGCGCGCTCCGGCTCGCCGCCGCCCTGTGGTTCCTCGCCCACGGAACCGAGCTGACCAGGCAGAACGAGCTGACCGGGGCATCGGCTCCGCTCGGCCTCGTCCCGCTGCTGCTCACCGTGCTGCCGCTGTGGCTGCTGCACCGCGCGGCCCGTGAGGCGGCCGAACCACCCCAGGAACCGCCGCTGTGGCCCCCCGCGAGCCGCCCGCGGGGCAGGGGCGTCGCCGTCGCCGGGGTCTACGCCGGGTACCTCGCGACAGCGGGCGCCGCCCTCCTCTACGCGCTCGGCGGCGACCCCGCTCCCGTACCGCTGAGCGCTCTCGTCCACGTGCCGCTGCTCGCCGCGCTCGCGGTCGCGTCCGGTGTCTCGGCGGCGCACGGGTGGCCCGACCCGCTCGCGCGGTACGCGAGGGGCGCGGGCGCCCGCGCGTGGGCGCGTCCCGAGGTGCTGCGCGCCGTGTACCGGGCGGCGGGCGCCGGGGTCCTCGTACTGCTCGGGTCCGGGGCGCTGCTCGTCGCGCTCGCGCTCGTCTCGGACGGTGCCGCGACCCGCGCCTCCTTCGAGGGGCTGACCGACGTGTGGTCAGGTCTCTTCGGGGTCCTGCTCCTCGCCGTCTGCCTCGTGCCGAACGCCGCCGTGTGGGGCGCCGCCTACTGCCTCGGCCCCGGTTTCCTGCTCGGCGCCGGGCACGTGGTGGCCCCCGGGGCCGCCGACCCGCTGCCCGGCATGCCACCGTTCCCGCTGCTCGTGGGGGTGCCGGAAGCGGGCGGCGGTACGCCGCTGAGCTGGGCCGTGTTCGGGTTCCCCGTGCTCGCCGGGCTCGCCGTCGCCCGGGTGAGCGGGCGCGCGGCCACCGCCGGGGCGCGGACGGTGTGGACGGTGGGCGCGACGGCGTACGCGGCGGCCGGCGGCGCCCTCCTGTGCGGACTGGGCCTCGCCCTGCTCTCCGCGCTCGCGGGCGGCCCGCTGGGCACGGGCGCGCTCGCCGAGTTCGGGCCCGTCGGCTGGCGGGTCGGCGCGGCCGCCTTCGGCTGGACGGCGCTGCTCGGCGTACCCGGGGCGCTCGGCGTACGGGCCTGGGGGCTGCGCGGCAAGGAGGCGTTCCTCGTCCGGCCGGGCCACGGGAGTCCCGGGGCGGCCTCCGAGGCCCGCGCGGAGACGCAGGCGCGGGTCCGGGAGGCGCTGGAGGGCCGCTGGTGGCTGCCCCGCCGCGACCGGAACCCGGCGGCCGCGGACGTCCCGGGCCGGGGACCGGGGAGCGCCGGGGGCAAGGGGACGGAAGGGGAGGTCCCGCAGCCCGGCACCCCGGCCCACGGCCGCGGTACGGACGCGGGCCCGGGTACGGCGACAGGCGCGGCGGCGGGCGGGCGGCCGGACGGCAAGGGCGCTCCGGAGGCGGACACCGCCTATCCGGTCTTCGACCCGTACGAGTTCACGGCGCCCGGCGCCGTCCTCCCGCCCGCCGCCCCCGTGCCCTCCGCACCGGCCGGGGACACCGGGACCGGGGACGCCGGGACCGGGGACACCGGGACCGGGAGCGCCGCCCCCGGAAGCGCCGCCCCCGGAAGCGCCGGGGCCGGGGGCGCCGCGGCCGACCAGGCGAGGCGCGGCGAAGCGCGTACCGGAGCGCCGGGCACGGGCGGTGGAACCGAGGGCGGGGAGGAGGAGGCCGGTGAGCGCGCGGCGGGGAAGGGCCCCGCTGACGAAGGGACCCCCGCGAAGGGCCCCGCTGACGAGGGGACCTCCGCGAACGGCCCCGCTGACCAAGGGACCCCCGCGAACGGCCCCGTCCAGGACACCGGGGAGACGCCGCCCCACGGGACGCCTGACGGCACGTGAACCCGGCGGGTCTTCCGTCTATTCGCCCAGCAGCGGCCGCAGTTCCTTCGGGAGGTGGCGGTCGCAGGACTGCTTCGACTCGTTGGTCAGCGCGTCGTTGACGCACGTGAAGTAGTCGCGGTACACGAGCTGGCCGAGGAAGACCAGGGCCACGGCCGCCAGCGTCAGCGAGGACGTGACGATGCCGCCCACCGCCGAGGGGACCTGCGGACGCGTACGCCGCGGGTCTTCCCGCGGCCGCGGGGCCGCTCCGGGCGGCGCCGTCGCGGGGCGGAAGGCCGTGGCCGTCGCTCCCCGGGCCCCGGACGCCGGGGCGTCGGAGCCGCGAGCCGCCTCGGCCGCCTCCTGCGGGTCGCCGCCGTTGGCGGCCGCGCGCAGCGCCGCCTCGGTCTCCTCCGGGGTGCGCGCCGTACCGCGCAGCGCCACCGCCACGACGCCCCAGTACAGCCCGAGCGCGCCGAGCAGCAGCGCGAGATACGTCCAGCCGAGCAGCACGCCGGAGAACAGGCCCCAGATGCCGGCCATCAGCGCGTACCGCGCGCGCCGCTGCACGGGGTCGGTCGGGTCCCAGCGCGGGCCGAACTGGCGCCGGGGCGGGCCGCCCTGCGGGTTCCGCGGGCCCTCGGGGGAGCGGCCCGGACGGTCACCGAAACCGCCGCCCCGCGAGGGGCCGGGCTGGTTGCCGCTCCACTGCCCGCCCCACGGCTGGTAGCCGCCGTTCCCGTCGCCCTCGCCGTCCCCGCCGCCCTGCGGACGACGGGGCTGCCAGGGCTGGTCCGGCCGGTCCTCGGGCGGCGGCGCGAAGGGGTTGTCCTCCTGCGAGCCCTCGCGCCCCGGCCCCCCGCCGCTCCTGCCGTTCTTGTCGCTCGTCCCACCCTTCTGCCCGCCCTTCCCGCCGTCGCCGTCCTCGTCGCCGGTGCGCCGGGCGGGACCCGGGAACGAGAGGGAGAAGGGGGAGGTGGCGGCCGTGGACGGGGCGGGCGCGATGGGGAGGGTGCCGAGCGGCCCCCCGGCGACGGCCCCGGCGGGCCGCGGGAGACGGAGGGTCGGTCGGGAGGGTCGGTCCGGCATCAGGAGTGCGTCTTCCCCTAGGTGAGAGGCCGTGCGCGGGCGGGGCCGGACGGCTGGACGAGTCGCTTGCGGGCGGCGGGACGGAGCGGGCGGCGGGCGGACTTGGGACGGCGGGGAGCCGGTCGCACGGGCTGTCGGACAGTCGCCGGCGGCTCCCCGCCCGCCCCGGCACAGGGGCGGGCACCCTTGACGCTACCTGCCGGGCCCGCACCCGTCTGTGCGGGGCGGCCCCCAATTCCCGCCCCGCCCGGACCGGCGGGCACCGCCGCCCCGCGGCCCCCGCCCATCAAGCCCCCGGAGGGGCCGGGCGCAGGTGCCGGTATCGTTGCTGACGGTCGGCGGCTTCGTAGAGTTCCCCGTATGGCGAGGCGCGCAGCCTTCGTGTGATCCACCAAAGATCCACCAGGGGTGCGCGGCGCGCGGCGGCGAACGCGAGGGGCCCCGGGCCGCCCGGTCGCGGTGCGGGGACCGGGCACACGGGCCGTGCACGGGCTGTACGGCGCCGGCCGGACCGCAGGAGCCGCCACGACCCCACCCGCAGAACACCTCCCGAACGCCCCCAGCCCCCCGCACCGCACGCCAGCCGCCGCACGCCCGTCGTACGGGACCGCCCACCGGGCGGGACCGGCGGCGTCACCCGAGAAAGGGCCCCCGCGTGGCCTCCGCACCGCCCCCCGCCGTCCGCCGTCTCGTCGTCCTGGTCTCCGGTTCCGGCACCAACCTCCAGGCCCTGCTGGACACGATCGAGGCCCAGGGCCCGGAGGCGTACGGGGCCGAGGTCGTCGCCGTGGGCGCCGACCGGGAGGGCATCGCCGGACTGGAGCGGGCCCGCGCGGCCGGGCTGCCGACCTTCGTGTGCCGGGTCGCGGACCACGCGAGCCGCGCCGACTGGGACCGGGCGCTCACCGAGGCGACCGCCGCGCACTCCCCGGACCTCGTCGTCTCGGCCGGCTTCATGAAGATCGTCGGCAAGGAGTTCCTGGCCCGTTTCGGCGGCCGGGTCGTCAACACCCATCCCGCGCTGCTGCCCAGCTTCCCCGGCGCCCACGGGGTACGGGACGCCCTCGCCTACGGAGCGAAGGTCACCGGCTGCACCGTCCACTTCGTCGACGACGGCGTCGACACCGGCCCGATCATCGCCCAGGGCGTGGTCGAGGTCGTGGAAGAGGACTCCCCGGAGGGCGAGGCGGCCCTCCACGCACGTATCAAGGACGTCGAGCGCAGGCTGCTCGTCGAGGTCGTGGGGCGTCTGGCCCGCCACGGCTACCGCATTGAGGGACGAAAGGTTCTGGTTCCGTGACTACCGAGTCCACGACCACCGACACCGGCGACAGCTCCGCCACCACCCGGCGCCCGCTGCGCCGCGCGCTCGTCAGCGTCTACGACAAGACCGGCCTGGAGGACTTGGCGCGCGGGCTGCACGAGGCGGGCGTCCAGCTCGTCTCCACCGGCTCGACGGCCGGGCGGATCGCCGCCGCCGGAGTACCGGTGACCAGGGTCGAGGAGCTGACCGGCTTCCCCGAGTGCCTCGACGGCCGGGTCAAGACCCTGCACCCCAAGGTGCACGCGGGCATCCTCGCCGACCTGCGCCTGGAGGACCACCGCGCGCAGCTCGCCGGACTGGGGGTCGAGCCCTTCGATCTGGTCGTCGTCAACCTGTACCCGTTCAAGGAGACCGTCGCCTCGGGGGCCACCCCCGACGAGTGCGTCGAGCAGATCGACATCGGCGGCCCCTCGATGGTGCGCGCCGCCGCCAAGAACCACCCCTCCGTCGCCGTCGTCACGAGCCCCGGGCGGTACGCCGACGTGCTCGACGCCGCGCGCCAGGGCGGCTTCGACCTGCGCGCCCGCAAGCGGCTCGCGGCCGAGGCGTTCCAGCACACCGCCGCGTACGACGTCGCCGTCGCCTCGTGGTTCGCCGAGGGCTACGCGGCCGCCGACGACAGCGGCTTCCCCGACTTCACCGGCGCCACCTACACGCGCCAGAACGTCCTGCGCTACGGCGAGAACCCGCACCAGGGCGCCGCGCTCTACGTCGACGGCACCGGCGGGCTGGCCCAGGCCGAGCAGCTCCACGGCAAGGAGATGTCGTACAACAACTACACCGACACGGACGCCGCGCGCCGTGCCGCGTACGACCACGACGAGCCCTGCGTCGCGATCATCAAGCACGCCAACCCCTGCGGCATCGCGATCGGCGCGGACGTCGCCGAGGCGCACCGCAAGGCGCACGCCTGCGACCCGCTGTCGGCCTTCGGCGGGGTCATCGCCGTCAACCGCCCCGTCTCCAGGGAGATGGCGGAGCAGGTCGCGGAGATCTTCACCGAGGTCGTCGTCGCGCCCGGCTACGAGGAGGGCGCCGTCGAGGCGCTGTCCCGGAAGAAGAACCTGCGCATCCTGCGGGCCGAGGGCGCCCCGGCGAACGCGACCGAGACCAAGCAGATCGACGGCGGCGCGCTCGTCCAGGCCACCGACCGGCTCCAGGCCGAGGGCGACGACCCGGCGAACTGGACGCTCGCGGCCGGTGAGCCGCTCGACGCGGCCGGACTGCGGGAACTGGCCTTCGCCTGGAAGGCGTCGAGGGCCGTCAAGTCCAACGCGATCCTGCTCGCCAAGGACGGCGCCTCGGTCGGCGTCGGCATGGGCCAGGTCAACCGCGTCGACTCCGCGAAGCTCGCCGTCGAGCGCGCCGGGGCTGAGCGCGCCCAAGGCTCCTACGCCGCGTCGGACGCGTTCTTCCCGTTCCCCGACGGTCTGGAGGTCCTGCTCGCCGCCGGCGTCCGGGCCGTGGCCCAGCCCGGCGGTTCGGTCCGCGACGAACTCGTCGTCGAGGCCGCGAAGAAGGCCGGGGTCACGATGTACTTCACGGGCACGCGCCACTTCTTCCACTGACACGGACACCCGCGCGAGCACACCCCCCCGCGAGCACACCCCCCGCGAGCACACCCCGCGCGGGGACTCTCGCCGCGCGGGCGCCGGTCCTCGCGCGGGCGCCGTCCGCCGCGCGGGCCCGGCACCGGCACGAGCCGGCGCGGGAACGCGGACGGGCCGTGGGCGGACCGGAGATCCGGCCGCCCACGGCCCGTACGGTCCGTCACCGGCCCCCGTGCGTCCGTCTCCGCTCAGGGGGCCGGCGGGTGGTCACCGCGCGCGGATCACCAGCGTCGAGCACACCTTGTCGGCGAAGGTCTGCTTCTTGGCGTCCCACAGCGGCCACAGCCAGCCCAGGTAGCAGGCGATGCTGTCGAGGAAGTGCGCGAGCCTGCGGACGAAGGCCATGCCCACGCCGATCGGCTGCCCGGTGCTCTCCGACACCAGCTTGATGCCGAGGGTGCGCTTGCCTATGGTCTGGCCCTTGCGGCCCTCCAGGATCAGCTGGTAGATCGCCCACCCGATGACGAGCAGTCCGCCGACGAAGGTCAGCGCCGGGATGTCCAGTCCCTCACCGAGGCCGACGAACACGTACGGCACCGCGAAGGTCAGTCCGTCCACGAGGGTGGCGAGGAAGCGCAGGCCCCAGTGGGCGAGGGGGGGAGCCTCGCCGTAACCGGAGCCGCCCGGGTAGGGGCCGGCGTAGGGCTGCACGGGCGGGGCCTGGGGATAGCCGTAGCCCTGCTGGGGATAGCCCTGCTGCGGTACGCCCTGCGGGGCCTGCTGCGGGTACCCGTAACCGGGCTCCTGCGGGGCACCGTAACCGGGCTGCTGGCCGCCGTAACCGGGCTGCTGGCCGCCGGGCTGCTGACCGCCCTGCGGGGGCGGTCCGTAGGGGTTGTTGGGGTCGCCGAAACTCATGGCGAGATTTCCTCCGTTGCTGAGCGGGGACGACGCGGCCGCGCGCGGAGGTGGCGCGCGCGCGTTCCCCCCGTTCACTGCCTGCGGCGCAGTAGCGCCCATGGTTCTCAGGGGCGACCGGGTTTGTCCAGGTGTAACGGTGCGGTGTTGCCCAAGCGCAACACCGCGAGGACCCCGCGACGACGTGCGCGGCCACCCGGATTGGGCCCCGGCGGGCGCCATCGGTGAAGATGGAACCATGACTGCCCAGATTCTCGACGGCAAGGCCACTGCCGCATCGATCAAGTCCGCGCTGGCCGCCCGGGTGGCGGACCTCCGAGCCAAGGGCGTCACGCCCGGACTCGGCACCCTGCTGGTCGGCGACGATCCCGGCAGCCAGAAGTACGTGGCCGGAAAGCACCGGGACTGCGCGCAGGTCGGCATCGCCTCGATCCAGCGCGAACTGCCCGCCACCGCGACCCAGGAGGAGATCGAGGACGTCGTCCGCGAACTCAACGCGGACCCCGAGTGCACCGGTTACATCGTCCAACTGCCGCTCCCCAAGGGCATCGACGAGAACCGCGTCCTCGAACTCATGGACCCGGACAAGGACGCGGACGGGCTGCACCCGATGAACCTCGGCCGGCTCGTGCTCAACGAGCCCGCCCCGCTGCCCTGCACGCCGTACGGCATCGTGCGGCTGCTGCGCGAGCACGGCGTGGAGATCAACGGCGCCGAGGTCGTCGTGGTCGGCCGGGGCGTCACCATCGGCCGTCCGATGCCGCTGCTGCTGACCCGCCGTTCCGAGAACGCGACGGTCACCCAGTGCCACACCGGCACCCGCGACCTCTCCGCGCACCTGCGCCGCGCCGACATCGTCGTCGCCGCCGCCGGGGTGCCGCACCTCGTGAAGCCCGAGGACGTCAAGCCGGGGGCCGCGGTCCTCGACGTCGGCGTCTCCCGCGACGAGAACGGGAAGATCGTCGGCGACGTGCACCCCGGCGTCGCCGAGATCGCCGGCTGGCTCTCGCCCAACCCCGGCGGGGTGGGCCCCATGACCCGGGCCCAGCTCCTCGTCAACGTCGTGGAGGCCGCCGAACGCGCCGCCGCCCTCGACGAGAGCTGAGCGGCGCACCGGAAAGGTCGGCGAAGCGGAAAGGCGCGCAACCCGTGGCCGGAGAACCGAACGAGAGCGGCAGTCCCGGGCCCGCGCCCGGCCCGGCGGACCCGGAGGGACCCGTGGGGCCGGTGCGCCCCGGGCGTCCCGGGGCGCGGAAGCGGGCCCGGCCGTCCGGGACCGCCGGTGGGCCGCCCGGCGGTGACCCCGCCGACGCGTCCGCCCCGGGCGACGCGTCCGCCCCGGGCGACGCGGCTTCCCCGGGCGACGCGGCTTCCACGAGCAGTACGGTTTCCACGAGCGAGAGTTCTGAGGGTTCTGTGAGCGGCGAGAGTTCTGTGCGGGGCGAAGGCTCCACCAGCGTGGCGCAGGCGTCCGGGGCGGACGAGGACCGCGCCGCCGAGTCCCCCGGGGCGGCGGAGGAGGACCGCGCCGCCGAGTCCCCCGGACCGGACGAGGAGCGCGCCGCCGATTCCCCCGCGGCGGACCCGGACGAGGGGCCGACGGTCACCGAGGTGGTCAGCGCCCCGGGCCCGGACGGGGAGCCGATGCGGGCCACCCGGGAGGTCGGCGGGTTCACGCGGGACACCGCGCGGCCCGAGGGCGGGGGGCGTGCCGCGCCCGCCGACGCGCCCGCCTCCGCCCGTCAGTGGCCGATCATCGCCGTCCTCGCGACGACCGGCGTCGGCCTGCTGCTCACCGGCTTCGGGATCTTCCGCGTCGGTACGCTGCTCGTCGGCCTCGCGCTGCTGCTCGGCGCCGTCCTGCGCTGGTGCCTGCCCTCGGTCGGCATGCTCGCCGTCCGCTCCCGCTTCACCGACATGGTGACGTACGGGGGGCTGGGGCTGGTCGTCGTCCTGCTCGCCCTCATGGTGCAGCCCAAGCCCTGGCTCGTGATCCCGTTCCTCGACGAGGTACTGCACTTCACCATCGACTGAGCGGCCGGGCGGGGCGGCCGCCGTACCGCCGCCGGCCGGGCCCGCTGCCCGTCCCCACCCCCGTGGAGGGACGAGCAGCGGCGCGCCGGGGCCCGTGCGCGGCCCGCGCGGCGGACCGGCCGGTTCCGGCCCGGCACCAGGGTCATGGACGCGCCAACCCCCGGACAAGGCACGGCAGTCGGCTGTGGCACGGAGGTGACCATTCCGGCAAGGTGTACCGACCTCGTGGCGGCTGCCGGTGCGAAGACCCCGCCCCCCCCGCTCCGCGTGCGCGGTCCGGCCCCACCCCGTACGGAAAGCCGCGTCCGGCCCCCGCCTGCCGGGCGGCCGTGCTGTTCCCGGCGGTGTCCGGCCGGCCGCGCGACTGACTGGACCGGGCGGCCGCGCGACTGACTGGACCGGCCGGCCGGGGGCGTGCGACGGTGCACCCCGGAGACCCGCCCGCTCCGGTGGTCCCGTGGCGCGGAACCGTCCGCCCCCCGGGCGCGTCCCCGGAAGCGGTCCGGGCGCGGTCCCGGGCGCGGTCCGGGACAGAGCCCCGGGGGACGGTCCGTGAGCCGGGCCGGGGGGCGTCGTGAGCATGGGGACGAAGGGGGAGGCCATGTCTCGTTGGAAGGCCCTGCCGGACGGGCTCGACCCGCAGATACGCGAGTTCGTGAGCCAGTTGCGCAGGCTCGCGGACCGCGGTGGGCTGGGCGTCGAGGCGCTGGCGCGGCGCACGGGTCACAGCGGGGCGTCCTGGGAGCGGTACCTGAGCGGGCGGCTGCTCGCCCCCAGAGGCGCGGTCGTGGCGTTCGCCGAGGCCACGGGGGCCAATCCCGCGCACCTGACGACGATGTGGGAGCTGGCGGAACGGGCGTGGAGCCGTTCGGAGGCGCGGCACGACCTGACCATGGAGGCCATCCGGATCTCCCAGGCGCGGGCGGCGCTCGGCGAGCCCGGCCCGGCCCCGGCCGCCGTCCCCTCGTACGCGGGCCCGGAGCCGGAGCCGGAGCCGGAGACGCACGTCGCAGAAGCGGGCCGCCGCGCCGGCCCGGTACCGGGCCCGGACCCGGGCCGGCCGGGGGGACGCGGCGATGGGCCGGGCGGGCCGGAAAGCGCCGTACCGCCGGGGCGCGGGGCGGGGCCGGGCGCCCGGCGGTGGCGCGGGCGGCGGCGCACGGTGCTCTTCGCGGGCCTCGCCGGGGTGCTGGTCGTCCTCGCGGCGGTGCTGCTGCTGTCGCTTCCGGGCTCCGGCGGCGACAGCCCCGCGAGCGCGCGGGAACCCTCCGCGACCGCGCCGGAGGCGAGTCCCCTGAACCCGCCCGCGGGCGTCCGGTGCGCCGGCCGGGGGTGCGGCGGGCGGGACCCCCAGCGCATGGGCTGCGCCGCGCGGGCCAGGACCACCGCGCGGGCGAGGGTCGGCGACCGGCTGGTCGAGGTGCGGTACAGCAGGGCCTGCCGGGCCGCCTGGGCGCGGATCTCGCGGGCCGGGCCCGGGGACGAGATCACCGTGTCCGCGGGCTCCTCGACGCGCGGGGCCGCCGTCGAGGACGACGCGGAGGCGTACACGCCGATGGTCGCCGCACCGGAGGCGGAGGGGGCCCGCGCCTGCGCGACGGTCGGCGGCGGCGCGAAGGGCTGCACGACGACGGGATGAACCCGGGAGCCGCGGCCGGCCGGAGCGACGGAGTACGCAGGTGGCGGCCGGGTTTCCCGGCGGGCGGGGGCCGCTCGGAGGGCGACGGCCCGTCACCTGGCGGCCCCGCGCCGAAATTGAGGTGATTGAGCGGCGCGCCCCGGGGCAGACGCATTCTCAACCCCCCACGGGAGCGGCACCCCCCTCCCTGCGACGGCCGTCACACCTTCGGGTGGGGCGGCCGTCGCCGTGGTGGACGCGGCACCCCTCCCGCCCGTGGCCGGGCGGGCCGCTGTGTGCCGGGCCACACCCGCCCAAGGGCGCGGGGAAGCGGGGGCGCGATAGCCTGACCGGTGGATCTCTCTTGACGCCAAGAGATCGATCATCGGGCGTCGGGTACCAGATCCAGCACCCAGGGGCAGGGAACCCCACCGCCAGCTGTCTTACGGAGATCGCCATGACCCGCACCCCCGTGAATGTCACCGTCACCGGCGCGGCCGGCCAGATCGGTTACGCGCTGCTCTTCCGCATCGCCTCCGGTCACCTGCTCGGCCCCGACGTTCCGGTCAACCTCCGGCTCCTGGAGATCACCCCCGCGCTGAAGGCCGCCGAGGGCACCGCCATGGAGCTGGACGACTGTGCCTTCCCGCTGCTCAAGGGCATCGAGATCACGGACGACCCGAACGTCGCCTTCGACGGCGCCAACGTCGCGCTGCTGGTCGGCGCCCGCCCCCGCACCAAGGGCATGGAGCGCGGCGACCTCCTGGAGGCCAACGGCGGCATCTTCAAGCCGCAGGGCAAGGCCATCAACGACCACGCCGCCGACGACGTCAAGGTCCTGGTGGTCGGCAACCCGGCCAACACCAACGCCCTGATCGCCCAGGCCGCCGCCCCCGACGTACCGGCCGAGCGCTTCACCGCGATGACCCGCCTGGACCACAACCGCGCGCTGACCCAGCTCGCGAAGAAGGCCGGCGTCGGCGTCTCCGACATCAAGAAGCTCACGATCTGGGGCAACCACTCGGCGACCCAGTACCCCGACATCTTCCACGCGGAGATCGCCGGCAAGAACGCCGCCGAGGTCGTCAACGACGAGAAGTGGCTGGCCGAGGAGTTCATCCCGACCGTCGCCAAGCGCGGCGCGGCGATCATCGAGGCCCGTGGCGCCTCCTCCGCCGCCTCCGCCGCGAACGCCGCGATCGACCACGTGCACACCTGGGTCAACGGCACCGCGGACGGCGACTGGGCCTCGATGGGCATCCCGTCCGACGGCTCCTACGGTGTCCCCGAGGGCCTCATCTCCTCCTTCCCGGTCACCGTGAAGGACGGCGTGTACTCCATCGTCCAGGGCCTGGAGATCAACGACTTCTCCCGCTCGCGCATCGACGCCTCCGTCAAGGAGCTGGGCGAGGAGCGCGACGCGGTGCGCTCCCTCGGCCTGATCTGAGCCGCACCGGGCCGGGCGGCGCTGTCCGCCTGATCCGGAAGTGTGCCGAACTCACCTCCCCAGGAGGCGAGTTCGGCACTTTTTTTGAGGTGCGGGGCAGGGGGGGTGGTGTCGTACAGTATTGCCTCCGTCACGCAGTCGGCGACATCCGCCCGAGGAGGCCCCCCGGTGAGCCAGCCCCCGTTCCCTCAGCAGTCGGGAGGGACACCGGCTCCCCCGGCGGCGGCGCCGGGCGTGCCCGCCCGGCCGCCGGTCCCGCCCGCCGCGAGCGAGGCGACCCGGCTGCTGTGCGTCGGCGTCCACCACGACCGGGCGTTCCGGGAGGCCGTGCTAGAGGAACTGTCCGAGCACGAGGAGCGGTTCCCCGCGCCCTCCGTCGGCATCGACGCGGGCCGGGTCCTCTCGCACGCGGCGCGCGCCCGCAGGAGCGAGGCGGCCTGGGCGGGCGGCATCCTCGCCCTGTGGGCGGCCGGAGTGGCCCTGACCGGCCCGCTGCTGATCACGGTCATGTTCTGGAGCCTCGTGCTCGGCGTGGCCCGCTGGGTCCGGGGACGCGGCGCCCGCCCCTCCCTGCTGCGCCGCGTGGTGGCCTTCTACCTGCGCTGGAACGCCCGGGTCGTCATCGGCTTCGTGCTGCTCTTCGTGGCGGTCGTCGCGTTCACCGGCTCCTCGGACGACTCCGCGAGCCAGGAGACGCCGTGGTCGCAGCAGCCGGACCAGGGTTTCTCCGAGGGCCCCGACCTGAGCGACCTCACCTGGCGGCTGGTCAGCTCCGGTCTCGACATCCGGCGGGAGGACGCGGCGCTCATCCTCTTCGTCCTCGTCCTCCTGACGGTGCTCGTGGCCCTGCGGCGGGGGCAGTTCGCCCGGGTCGTCAGCAACGAGCTGTCACCGCGCCGCTTCCCGGTCGCCGTGAGCGACCCGGCGGAGACGAGCGCGGGCCGCCGCACGCAGTGGCTGCGGGCCCGGCTGCGCGCCGAACAGCACCAGCCGCTCGTGATGTACGACGCGGCCCGCCCCTTCTGCGGATTCGGCTTCCCGTTCTCGACGTGGACGCTGGCCGTGGAGATGCGGCCCCGCAAGGACCGCGAGCCCGAACCGCTGGACAACAGCGCGATCCTGCGCCGCATCGTCCCGCAGCTCGAAGCGCTGCGCGTCCCCTCGCCGCGCGCGGACGCCGGCGCGGCCGACACCGTCCTCGACCGGCTGCGCGAACTGTCCGTCGACGAGTGCGTGTTCCTGCCCGCCGACCGGCTGGAGGCGCGGGACGGCGCCCCGTACCACCCGCAGGCCCTCGAACAGCACCGCGGTGAGGCCCTGGAGGAGGGCGGCGAGGCCAGGCGGCACTTCCTGCGCGTCCGGGTCGGCGGCTGGGACGAGGAACTGGTGGTCACCGTGTTCGTGCGGGTCCACACGCAGGGCGGCATGCTGATGGCGGAGTTCGCCCCGCACCTGCTCACCCCCGTGCGCCGCGAGTACCGGCAGGCGGAACGGGACGCGCGCCGCCACGTCAACAACTCCTGGCCCGGCCAGATCGCCTGGGCCCTCACGCACATGCCCGTGTCGATCGGCCAGTCCGTCCAGACCCTCGGCGTGTGGCTCGCCGTCGGGCTGCGCCGTCTGCTCTCCGGCAACGCGGGAGCCCCCGCCGAGGGCCCCGCGGTCGCGGTGCGGGAACTGGGGGCGGACGAGGACGTGTCCCTCTTCCAGGACATGGACGTGAGCCGCTACCTCAAGACGATCCAGGAACGGGTCGCGGGCGGGGTGCGGCTCGCGCTCCAGGAGGCGGGCTGGCAGACCGAGGAGTTCGAGCAGAAGATCGTCAACGTGTCGGGCGGGGTCTACATCGACTCGGCGCACGACAGCGCGATCGGCATCGGGAACCACAACACCGTGAGCGCCGGGCGTACGAGCAAAGCGACCGGCACCGGCAAGACGAGCGGTACGAGCGGCACCGGGAAGACGAGCGGTACGCGTGGCGGGGGCGCGCGGGGCGGCGGGCCGGCGCCCGCGCAGGGTTCCAGGCCGCCGACGCCGTGACCGCGACAGAGTGACTTCGATCGGGGGAAGAACATGACGCACACGCCCGGTACCTCGGGTACTTCCGGCCCTCCGGACGCCGCCGGCGGGGCGCCGGGGCGGCCCACCGTGCACATCGGCTCGGTGGACAACAGCGCCGTCGGCATCGGGGACCACAACGTCGTCTCGCACGTACGCGGGAGGGGCCCCGCCCCCGACCCCGCTCAGGCCGAACTGCTCGCCGCGGTCCGCGCCCTGCGCGAGGACCTGGGCCGCTTCGTCGCGACGTCGCAGAACGAGGCACTCGACGCCGAACTGTCCGCCACCGAAGGGGAGATCGACACGGCGGGCGCCGCCGCGCCCGGACGGCTCGCCCGTCTGCGCCAGGCCCTCGACCTCGCCGGACCGCTGGCGGCGAGCCTCGCCTCCGGTGCCGCCGTCGCGCAGTCGCTCGCCGCGCTGCTGGGAGGCTGACGATGGCCGCAGGCGCACCCCGCTGGAACGCGCGCGCCCAGCGCTGGGAGACCGAGGAGGCCCCGCTGCCGTACGAGCCGCCGCCCCCGCCGCGCCCCGGGACCGCGCCGCTCGTGGCGCCCCCGCCGCTCGCGGAGTGGTCGCGGCCCGAGCCGCCGCGGGCCCCCGGGCCGTACCGGCGCCGGCCCGCCGGCCGGACCGTCGCCGTGGTGGCCGCCACCGCCCTCGTCCTCGGCGGGGGCCTCGCCGCCTGGCTCACCTGGGGCACGGGCGACGGGGACGAGAAGCCCGCCGCCGGGCCGAGCAAGGCCGCGACGAGCCCGCGCTACTACGCCTCCCCGGAGACGGCCGGGGAATCGGACCCGGAGCTGAGCGGGGCCGGGGACGACGTACCGGGCGAGGAGAGCGGCCCGTCCGGGGAGAGCCCCGGGCTGCCGGAGGGCTTCGCGACCCACGAGGACCCGGCCGGGTTCACCGTCGCCGCGCCCGAGGACTGGGAGCGGTCGGAGAAGGAGACCGGCGTCTTCTACACCGCGCCCGACGAACGCAGCCTGCTCCAGATCTTCGAGGTCATGAACGACCTGACCCCCGAGAAGGCCCTCGCCGAGACCTCGCGGGACCGGCGGTCCCAGACCGAGGGCTACCGCGAGATCCGCCGGGGACCGGTGACCGGCGGCCCCGAGAACCCCTCCGGGGACGCCGCCGAACTGTCCTACGCCTACGAGAACGAGCAGACGGGCGCCACCCGGGTGGTGACCGAGCGGGCGTTCACGGGGACGGACGGGAAGAAGCACGCGATCCTGGTGGCCGGCCCGGAAACGAGCACCACCGACCAGCGCGACATCCTGGACACGGCGCTGGCGCACTTCGCGCCGGAGGGGTACTGAGCCGCTGGGCGCGGCGGGGGAGGGGTGGGGCGTCTCCGGGGCGGGGGCGGTCGTAGGAAAGCGACGGTAGACGGTACCTGGGCGCCGGGAAACCACAGGTCAGCGAGGGTGTTCCCCGCATGTGCGGGGGTGGTCCCGACCACGTCAGGTCGTCGCCGTCCGCCGCGCTGTGTTCCCCGCATATGCGGGGGTGGTCCCTGCGGGAGCTGCTCAGCCACCAGGAGACCGAGGCTCTCCCCGCGATCGCGGGGCTCAACGTGAGCCGACCCACTCCCCGCCCCCCGTTCCGCATCTTTCCCGCCGCCCCGGGCAGGTGCCCCCGGTCGCACCCCGAGCCCGGGGTGCGCTTGTCGTGGCAGGTGCGAGGCGGGCCCGTGATCCGCGCGGCCCCGCGCCGCCACCGGCACCGTGCGAAGGGAAGGCAGAGATCGTCGTGTCGGCAGAAGAGACCATCCATGTGGGCGGACGGTGGCGGGCGGCCCTCGCCGGTGAGACCCGGGAGATAGTGGACCCGGCGGACGCCACCATCCTCGCCGTGGTCGCCGAGGGCGCCGAGGCGGACGCCGACGACGCGATCACCGCCGCCCGCCGCGCCTTCGACGAGGGCCCCTGGCCGCGCACCCCGGTCGCCGAGCGCGCCGCTCTGCTGCGCCGTACCGCCGCCCTGCTCCGCCGCGACCGCGAGGAACTCGGGCTGCTGGAGAGCCGGGACGCGGGCAAGACCGTCGAGGAGGGGCGGGTCGACGTGGACTGCGTCGCCGACGCCTTCGACTACTTCGCCGGCCTCGCCGCCGGTCAGAGCGCGGGCCGGGTCGTGGACGCCGGGACCGACAGCGTGCACAGCGTCGTCGTGTACGAGCCGGTCGGGGTCTGCGCGCTCATCACGCCGTGGAACTATCCGCTGCTCCAGGCCAGTTGGAAGGTCGCCCCGGCGCTCGTCGCGGGCAACACCTTCGTGCTGAAGCCCAGCGAGATCACCCCGATGACGACGGTCGCGCTGGTCCGGCTGCTCACCGAGGCCGGACTGCCCGAAGGGGTCGCCAACCTCGTCACCGGCCCCGGCCACTCGGTCGGCGCCCGGTTCGCCGGACACCCCGGCGTCGACCTCGTGTCGTTCACCGGCGGGCTGGTCAGCGGGACGAAGGTCGCGCGCTCGGCCGCCGACACCGTCAAGAAGGTGGCCCTCGAACTCGGCGGGAAGAACCCCAACGTCGTGTTCGCCGACGCCTGCGCCACCGAGGAGGGCTTCGACACCGCCGTCGACCAGGCGCTCAACGCGGCGTTCATCCACAGCGGCCAGGTCTGCTCGGCCGGCTCCCGGCTCATCGTCGAGGAGTCGGTGCGCGAGCGCTTCGTCGCCGAACTCGCCCGCCGCGCCGGGCGGATCAGGCTCGGCCGGGGCACCGAGGACGGTGTCGAGTGCGGACCCCTCGTCTCCCCGCAGCAGTTGGAGAAGACCGAGTACTACGTCGACGCGGCGATCGCCGAGGGCGCCGTCGTACGCAGCGGCGGCCGGCGCCCCGAGCCCTCCGCGACCCGCCCCGCGAACGGCTACTTCTACGAGCCGACCGTCCTCGACCGGTGCGAGCGCACGATGCGCGTCGTACGCGAGGAGGTGTTCGGGCCCGTCCTGACCGTCGAGACCTTCACCACCGAGGACGAGGCCGTCGCCCTCGCCAACGACACCGAGTACGGGCTCGCCGGTGGCGTCTGGACCTCGGACGCGGGACGCGCCCGCCGGGTCGCGGGCCGGCTGCGGCACGGCACCGTGTGGATCAACGACTTCCACCCCTACCTCCCCCAGGCGGAGTGGGGCGGCTTCGGGAAGTCCGGGGTCGGGCGCGAACTCGGCCCCTCCGGTCTCGCCGAGTACCGCGAGGCCAAGCACGTCTACCAGAACCTCGACCCGAAGCCGGTCCGCTGGTTCGCGGGCTGACGCAGCCGCCGACCGTACGGCGAGGCGGGGGGGGCCCCCCGGGCCCCCCCCCGCCGGGGGGCCGGGGGGGGGGGGGCGCGGGGGGGGGGGGGAGACGGGAGCCGGGGGGGGTGTTTGAGGGGGGGGGGGGGGGCGTGATAGAAGGGG
>NZ_JBIAFO010000017.1:124737-160002 GCF_042869355.1 Streptomyces sp. NPDC007088 | reverse complement strand
ACGTCCCAGACAGTAGTGGATTCTCCTCCGGGCTCATAATCGAGCCCTTCGCAATCCGATTTCACGCA
Source organism: Streptomyces sp. NPDC007088 (assembly GCF_042869355.1). NCBI lineage: Bacteria > Bacillati > Actinomycetota > Actinomycetes > Kitasatosporales > Streptomycetaceae > Streptomyces > Streptomyces sp. NPDC007088. The sequence goes on along the minus strand of NZ_JBIAFO010000017.1, from coordinate 159,934 downwards.
CACCAGAAAAAAGGGGTGCCGAAAGCGATCCCGTGAAGGAAGATCGTGCTGAGTGGGTTACCGCTCGCGCGGTGAGAAGTCGTCCCGGAACCTCACGGCTCCGTGGCAACTCGAAGAACCTTACGCACCCACCCCACGCGTGTCAAACCCGGGGTGGCCCCCGTGCGGTCAGTCCAGGTCGGAGAGGCGGCCACCGGCGTCCGGCTGGGCCTCCTCCACTCTGCGCAGCAGGCGGATCAGCAGCTCCCCCAGGACTCCGCGCTCGGCTCCCGTGAGGTCCTGGAGCAGGTCCTCCTCGAAGGACGAGGCCAGGCTCATCGCCCGCAGCCACTTCTGCCGGCCCTCGTCCGTCAGCTCCACGATGACCCGCACGCGGTTGTGCTCGTCGCGCTGCCTGGTCACCAGGCCCTCCGTGACCATCCGGTCGATGCGGTGCGTCATGGCGGCCGGGGTGAGCCCGAGGCGCTTCGCGATGTCCCCGGGGCCCAGCTGGTACGGCGGGCCCGACAGGACCAGGGCCTTCAGGACCTCCCACTCGGCGTTGCTCATGTCGAGCGTCGAGGTCTGCCGCCCGTACGCCACGTTCATCCGGCGGTTCAGGCGGCCCAGGGCGGAGACGATCTGCTCGACCTGGGGGTCGAGATCGGTGAATTCGCGCTGGTACGCGGCGATCTGCTCTTCGAGTGACGGCTCCGCGGGGCCGGGGGTATCGCCCATGGCCCGAGTATGGCACGGCCCCGCTTGGCGTTGAAGTCCTTCGCGGTGTAGAGTTTAGGATCTAACTTTAGGTTCGAAGTCTACAGAGGTAAGGCAGGTGGAGGTGACCAGGGCAATGGGCATGGCCATGCGCAAGATCCAGGTGGGCAGCGCGCTGAGCGCGTTCGGTGTCGGTTTCACGGTCCCGTTTCTCTACGTCTATGTGGCGCAGGTCCGGGATCTGGGCGCCAGTGCGGCGGGCATCGTGCTCGCCGCGTTCGCTGTGGCCGCGCTGGTCGTGCTTCCGGTCGTGGGGCGGGTCATCGACCGGCGCGGGCCGCTCCCGGTGCTGGTCGGCGCGTCCGTGCTGTCCGCCGCCGGGGCGCTGGCCCTCGGCCTGGCGACGACGGAGGTGACGGCGATCCTGTCGGCCGCCGTCCTCGGCGCGGGTACGGCGGTGATGCAGCCGGCGCTCGCGACGATGGTCGTGTGGTGTTCGGCGCCCACCAGCAGGACCCGGGCGTTCGCCACGCAGTTCTTCCTGCAGAACCTGGGCCTCGGTATCGGCGGCCTCGTAGGGGGGCAGCTGGTCGACGAGAGCCGGCCCTCCAGCTTCCTGCTGCTGTTCTCGATCGAGGCCGCGATGTTCCTGGTGCTCGCGGCGATCGCCGCGAGCGTGCGGCTGCCCCGCTCGGCCTCGCTCCAGGAGACCGTGCCCGCCGACCCGGCGGCCGGTGCCAAGCGGGGGATGCGGGCCCTGGCGCAGAACCGCGCGATGGTGCAGCTGTGCGTGCTCGCCTTCGTGATCTTCTTCGCCTGTTACGGGCAGTTCGACTCGGGTCTCGCCGCGTACGGCGTCGAGGCGGCCGGTATATCGGCCTCGACGCTCGGGATCGCGCTGGCCGCGAACACCGCGGTGATCGTGGTGGCGCAGTTCGCCGTGCTCAAGCTCGTCGAGCGGCGCCGGCGCAGCCGGGTCATCGCGCTGGTCGGCCTGCTGTGGGCGCTGGCCTGGGCGGTCGCCGGGTACGCGGGGCTGGGCCACGGCAGCCAGGCGATGGCGACGGCGGCCTTCGTCTCGACGTACGCGCTGTTCGGGCTCGGTGAGTCGATGCTCTCGCCGACGGTCGCGCCGCTGGTCGTGGACCTCGCCCCGGAGGGCATGGTCGGCCAGTACAACTCGGCCTTCGCGCTGGTGAAGCAGCTCGCGCTCGCGGTCGGTCCCGCGGTGGGCGGTCCGATGGCGGCCGCGCTGCACGGTCCGTACATCCTGACCTTCCTGGTGTTCTCCCTGGGGATCACGGTCCTGGCTTTGCGGATCGGGCCGAGGCTGACCCCGGCGCAGGACCGGCCCTACGGCTCCCGGGTCGTGGCGGCCGGTGTCGCCGGGCCGGAGCCGGTGGCCGCGGACGCGGACGGCGGTACGACGCGGGAGAACCCGCTGCCCGCGGCCGGCGTCTGAGCCGCGTACCGCGTCAGCTCCTCCCCGTAGGCATCGCCGTCGTCCCCTCAGCTCCTCCCGTGCCCCCGGACTCCCCTCAGCGGGGGAGGCCGGGGGCGCGGGTGTGTCCGGGGAGGGCGAACTCGCACCACACGGCCTTGCCGCCGCCGGGGGTGCGGCGGCAGCCCCAGCCGGAGGAGATGGTCGCGACGATCGCGATGCCCCGGCCGGTCTCGTCGGCGGGTTCCGCGGTGCGGCGGCGCGGGAGGTGGTCGTCGCCGTCGGTGACCTCGACGATCAGCCGGCGGTCGGTGCGGCGCAGTCTCAGGCGCATGGGCGGGGTGCCGTGCTGGAGGGAGTTGGCGACGAGTTCGCTCGCGGCGAGCAGGCCGAGGTCGTGCAGTTCGGTGGGGAAGCGCCAGCTGGTCAGGACACCGGAGGCGAAGGCGCGGGCGCGTGGGGTGGCCTCGATGCCGCCGAGCAGTTCGAGGGTCGCGTTGCGGAACAGGTCGGCGTCGGCGCCGGTGCGCGCGGGGTGTTCGACGACGAGGACGGCGACGTCGTCGTCGTGCGAGGCGGTCACGCCGAGGGCGCGCAGCAGGCGGTCGCAGACCACCTGGGGGCTGCCGGTGGCGCCGGCGAGCGCGTCGGCGAGGGAGGAGACGCCCTGGTCGATGTCCTGGTCGCGGCGTTCGACGAGGCCGTCGGTGTAGAGGACGGCGGTCGATCCGGGGGTGAGCGGCACGGAGCGGGAGGTGTGCAGCCAGCCGCCGGTGCCGAGCGGGGGCCCGGTGGGTTCCTCGGCGCGGTGGATCACCCCGTGCTCGTCGCGGACGAGGATCGGGAGGTGCCCGGCGGAGGCGTAGACGAGCCGGCCCTCGTTGGGGTCGTGGACGGCGTAGACGCAGGTGGCGATCTGGGTGGCGTCGATCTCGGCGGCGAGTCCGTCGAGGAGTTGCAGGACCTCGTGCGGGGGCAGGTCGAGGCGGGCGTAGGCGCGGACGGCGGTGCGCAGCTGGCCCATGACGGCGGCGGCGCGTACGCCCCGGCCCATGACGTCGCCGATGACGAGCGCGGTGCGCCCGCCGCCGAGGGTGATGACGTCGTACCAGTCGCCGCCGACCGCGGCGTCGGTGCCGCCGGGCTGGTAGGTCGCGGCGATGCGGAGGTCGTCGGGTTGTTCGAGTTCCTGCGGGAGCAGGGAGCGCTGGAGGGTGACGGCGGTCTCGCGCTGGAGTCGTTCGCTCGTCCGCAGGCGTTCCGCGGCCTCGGCGTGCTCGGTGACGTCGGTCGCGAAGACGAGGATGCCGGTCTCGGGCGCGGACTCGTGGCCTCGCTGAGGGGGCGAACCGGCTGGGGCGGGACCGGGCTCCGGGGGCGCGGGCGGGATGGTGACGGGGGTGCACGCGAAGGTGTACGAGCGGCCGTCGGGGGCCTTGCGGGATTTGACGGTACGGGGTCTGGAGCTGCGCAGTACCTGATCGAGGAGGGGCGGCAGGCCGAGTTCGGCGAGTTCCGGGAGCGCCTCGCGGGCGGGGGCGCCGGGGGTGCGGTCGCCGAAGGCCGCGCGGTACGCCTCGTTGACGTAGAGGAGGCGGTGGTCGGGGCCGTGCACGAGGGCGACCAGGGCGGGTGCCTGGTCGAGGATCTCGCGGGCGGGCAGCCGGTCGACGGAGGGCGGCGCGGGGGCGGTGGGGCCCGCGCCGTGTTCCGCGCGGGCCGCGGGGACGGCGCCGCCCCGTTCGGTCCGTGCGGCGGCGCGGCGTTGCGTGCCGGGAAGCCGGGCGCTCCAGCGCGTGAAGTTCACCGAGTCTCGCCTCGTGTTGTCGTACGGGGTTCGTGGGCCGCGTCGGGGACGGGCCGCCTGTCGCGTGCGGGTGCTGCGGATAGGGCGGGCACGGGAGGCAGCGCACGCCGGTGTGGTGCGTGCTCCTGGTGCCGGTGTGACGTCTGGGGCAGTGACGGTATCGAAGCCAGTGAAGGTATCCGAGTCCCCGCGGGTTCGGGCGTGGGGCGGTGGCGTGGTGGGCGCGGCGCCCCGGCCGCGGGCGGGGCGCGGCCCGCGGGCCCGGCTCCGCGCTGACCTGGGCGGGGCCGGTGGGTGGGTGGTCCTGGCCCGGGTGGTGTCGCGGGACTGCCCGGGTGGCGGGCGTACGGGAGCGGCGGCGGGCGTGCGGGCAGGTTCGGGGGCGCTGGTGTCCGGTGGAGGAACAGTCTTGCGGACGGGACCGACAATCCGCCGGGGGCGGGGCGGGGGTGGGGCTCGTGGCGGGGCTGCTCCTGGCGGGGCTGCTCGTGGTGGGGCTGCTCCTGGTGGGGCTCAGAACGACCCCTCCGGGTGGGGCGGGGGCTCGCCGCCCGCCGCGCGTTCGAACTCGGCGCGGGGGTGCTCCAGGGAGCCGAGGGAGACGATCTCCCTGGTGAAGAACGCGGAGACGGTCCATTCCGCGAGGACCCGGGCCTTGCGGTTGGCGGTGGGGACGCGGCCGAGGTGGTGGAGGCGGTGCAGGAACCAGGCGGGGTAGCCGGTGAGTTTCCTGCCACGGATCTGGGCGACCCCTTTGTGCAGTCCCAGCGTCGCCACGGAGCCGGAGGGGCGGTGGCGGTAGTCGCGGGCCGGGGTGCCGCGCAGGCTCGCGAGGAGGTTGTCGGCGAGGACGCGGGCCTGCTGGAGCGCGTGCGCGGCGTTGGGCGCGCAGGTGCGGTCCTCCTCGGGCGCGGTCAGGTCGGGGACGGCGGCCGCGTTGCCCGCTCCCCAGGCGTGCGGGGTGTCCACTACGTCCAGTCGGGGCGTGCACACGAGGCGGCCGTGGTCGTCGGTGGGCAGGTCGCACGCGGCCAGGAGGGGGTGCGGTCGCACCCCGGTGGTCCACACGAGGGTCCGGGTGGGCAGCCGGGTGCCGTCGTCGAGTGCGGCGACGCGCTGCTCGCAGGAGCTGAGGCGGGTGCCGAGGCGGACGTCGACGCCGCGGCGGCGCAGGGCGCGCAGCGCGTAGGTGCCCAGTTCGGGGGCGACCTCGGGCAGGATGCGCGCGCCGGCCTCGACGAGTACCCATCTCATGTCGTCGCGTTCGAGGTTGTGGTAGTGCCTGCTCGCGTAGCCGGCCATGTCCTCCAGTTCGGCGAGGGCCTCGACCCCGGCGTACCCGGCGCCGACGAAGACGAAGGTGAGCGCGGCGTCGCGCAGGGCCGGGTCGCGGGTCGAGGAGGCGATGTCGAGCTGTTCCAGGACGTGGTTGCGCAGCCCGATGGCCTCCTCGACCGTCGTGAACCCGATGCCGTGCTCGGCGAGTCCGGGGACGGGGAGGGTGCGGGAGACCGAGCCGGGCGCGAGGACGATCTCGTCGTAGGCCAGTTCGGTGGCGCCGCCGCCCTCGTCCTCGGTGGCGGGGGTCTCGACGTAGGCGGTGCGGGTCGCGTGGTCGACGGACACGACCTCGCCGAGCAGGAGGCGGCAGCCGGTGAGGACCCGGCGCAGCGGTACGACGACGTGGCGCGGGGACAGGGAGCCCGCGGCGGCCTCGGGCAGGAACGGCTGGTAGGTCAGATAGGGGTCGGGCGTGACGAGGACGACCTCGGCCTCACCGTCCTTCAGCTTCCGCTGGAGACGCAGTGCGGTGTACATCCCGACGTAACCACCGCCGACCACGAGAATGCGCGCGGGTTCCTTCACCTCCCCATGACGCAACGGACCCCACCGTTTGTCCACAGCCCCGGCGATTCGTATGACTGGTCACGGACGGGCGGCGGGCGGCCGCGAGCCGCTCGCGCTACGGGCGTTGGCCCAGGTCAAGGCGGGTGACGGGTGGGGGGTGGCGGGGGTCGGTCGGGGCGGAATCGGTGGGTACTCCGAATGAGGGGCGGTCTGTCCGGAACGGGGCCCTTCTGAATTGACTGCCACTCAACTATGTTCGTGAGTTGTCGGGGTGGTGTGGGCGCGCTCCCGAGGAAGGGACCGTTCCTCGCACTCCGGCAGTCGATGACGCGGAGAGTCTCCGGGGGGAGACGTCATGACCGGGGGAACAACATGCATATGCAGGAGCCGAAATGGCCTTCCGCCTCACTACTCGCCTCGGCCTCGGCCGCGTCGGGCGGTTCAGGCGTCGGGCCGCGGGCGGGTGTGACGGGCGCGGGCCGCGCGATGCGCGGGCAGGCGTCCCGCTCGGCGCCCTTGCGGGTCGACGCCCAGCGCAATCTGGAGCACGTACTGCGGGCGGCGCGCGAGGTGTTCGGCGAGCTGGGGTACGGGGCGCCGATGGAGGACGTGGCACGCCGGGCGCGAGTCGGTGTCGGCACGGTGTACCGGCGCTTTCCGAGCAAGGACGTGCTGGTGCGCCGCATAGCCGAGGAGGAGACGGCCCGGCTCACCGAACAGGCCCGTACGGCGCTCGGGCAGGAGGAGGAGCCGTGGTCGGCGCTCTCCCGTTTCCTGCGTACTTCGGTGGCGTCCGGGGCGGGGCGGCTGCTGCCGCCGCAGGTCCTGCGCGTGAGTACCGGGGCCGGGCCGGGCGACGGGGCCGGGACTGACGCCCGCGTGGCGAACGGACCCGGTAACGGACCCGGTGCGGGAGCCGAGTCCGGCCTCCGGGGCGGACTCGGTGCCGGAGTGATTCCGGGCGGCGCGGTGGGCGAGACGGACGGCGCGGCGCCCGGGGCGCCCGGGGCCGGTGCGGCCGCGGGGGCGACGGGCTCCGCGACCGGCGTCTCCGCGACGGCGGTCACGGGAACGTCCGGTGCGAAAGCGGCGGGTACGGCGCCGACGGGTACGGAGGACTTCGGCGGTGTCGTCGCCGGTGCCGTCGGTGCTGTCGGTGCCGTCGGTGCCGTCGGTGCCGTCGGTGGCGAGTCGCGCGGGTTCGGGGCGGGCGTATCCGGCCTGGGCCGGGAGGAGACGCGGGTCCCGCAGCAGCGCACCGCCGCCGCGCCGCTCGGGACGCAGATCCCGGGCGCGCAGGCCACGGCCCGCACGGAGGACGCGGGGACGGTCGCTCTGCTCGACGTGGTCGGCCGGCTCGTGGACCGGGCACGCGAGGCGGGTGAACTGCGCGAGGACGTCACGGTCGCCGACGTCCTGCTCGTCATCGCCACGGCCGCGCCCGCACTCCCCGACGCCGCTCAGCAGGAGGCGGCCTCCTCCCGGCTCCTGGACATCCTTCTGGAGGGCCTGCGCAGCCGTCCTCTGGGGTGACTGAGGCGAGGGCCCGAGTCCTGCCCGGGGCCTCGGGCCCTCGCGGCGGTACGGGCGGCGCGGTGGCGGCACCGGGCGATTCGACGGCGGTACGGGCGGCGCGGTGGCGGGTCGTCCGTACCCGGCCGGCCAGGTACGGGGCCCGGCCGTTCACGTCCGCGCGTATCCGTCGGTGCGTTCCGTGTGGGCGTAACCGTGCGGGCGGGCGCTCCGGTGCGGTTCCGTCGTTTCCGGGCAGGGCGGTGGGCGTGCGGGCGAGTTCACCCGCTTTCACTCGTTCGGGGAGTGTCGCGAAGGCCGTCCCGGTGCGGGGCGGAACAAGAGGCTTTGGCTGCCTGCCTGTTGGGGAGCCGTTTCGGCAGAACTACCCGAAAGAGTGATCGGGTCTCGTACGTGTTCAGTCGTGTTGCCTCGTGTGCCAACCTGTGCCGATGTCTGGATCTACGCGTCGGTACGGGGGCTCTCCGCGGTGAGTACGGGTGAACGTCACGACCCCCGGGCCGGTGCGGGGCAGCCGGAGGACGGACGCGGCGGGCCGCAGGACGAATCCGGGGACGGACGCGGCGGGCCGCAGGGCGAATCCGGGGGCGGCGCGGGGGCCTCGCCCGCCACGGGCGGGCGGGCGGCCCACGGCGGACAGCGCGGGACCGCCACCGGGCAACCGCCCCAGGTCGGGCGGCAGGCCGCCGCCGGGGAGCAGGCCGCCGCACGGCAGGGGGGACGGTCTGCGGCGGGGGGCCGTCCTACCGCCGGGGAGCAGCCCGTCCCCGTGGGCCGGCCCCCCGCCGGGGAGCAGGAGGCTGCGGCCGGACGCGCTCCCGAGGTAGCCGGAGCCGCCGCTCCGGAGGCTGCCGGAGCCGCCTCGCCCGTTGCCGCGGCCGCCGCGGAGCCCGGTCCTCCCGCCTCCTCCGTTCATCAGGTGCCCCGGCAGGGTGGACCGGGGGCCGGGACCGGGGACGGGGAGTTGCTGACCCGGATGCGGGACGGGGACGACTCGGCCTCCGCCGAGTTGTTCCGCCGGCACGCGGACGGGGTGCGGCGGTACGCGCGGACCTGCTGCCGGGACGCGGACACCGCGGAGGACCTGACCGCCGAGGTGTTCGCCCGCATGCTGGCCGCCGTACGGCACGGGGCGGGGCCCGAGTACGCGGTGCGGGCGTATCTGCTGACGACGGTGCGGCGGGTCGCGGCCGACTGGGGGCGTACCGCGCGGCGCGAGCAACTGGTGGACGACTTCGCGGTGTTCGCGGCGCAGGCGGTACGCACCTCGGCCGGCCCCGAGGACGACACCCTCGACCTGGGCGCCGACGTGCTCGCGATGCACGAGGCCGAGCAGTCGATGGCGATGCGCGCCTTCCGCAGTCTGCCGGAGCGCTGGCAGGCGGTGCTGTGGCACACCGAGGTCGAGGACGAGTCGCCGAGCGAGGTCGCGACGCTCTTCGGCCTCGACGCGAACGGCACCCGGGTACTGGCGAGCCGGGCCCGCGAGGGCCTCAAGCAGGCGTATCTCCAGGCCCATGTGAGCAGCGCGCTCACCGCGGACGAGGGCTGCGCGGCGTACGCCGACCGGCTCGGGGCGTACGCGCGCGGGGGGCTGCGCAGCCGGGCCGAGCGCGGGCTGCGCAAGCACCTGGAGGAGTGCGCGCGGTGCCGCCTCGCGGCCGGGCAGATCAAGGAGGTCGCGGGCGGGATTCCGGGGGTCGTGCCGATCGCCGTCATCGGCTGGTTCGGTGCCGCCGGGTACGCGAAAGTGGCCGCGCTCGTCGGCGGCGGCGCGGGTGCCGGGGCGGCGGGAGCGGCCGCGGCCGCCTCGGGTTCCGGGGCGGCCGGTTCCGGGGCCGCCGGCGGGGCCGCGTCCGAGGGGGTCGGGACGCCCGTCAAGATCGGGCTGGTCGCGGGGGCGGTGGCCGCCGCCGGGGTGGCGGTCGCCATGATCCTCGCCGGGGACCATCCGCCGAAGGACCCGCGGCCGGACGCCAGGCCGCCGGCGGTGCAGCCCGTCGTACCGGAGCCGTCGACGGAACCACCCGCCTCCGAGCCGTCCGAGCCGCCCGCGCCTCCGCGAGCACCACGCCCGGTCGCGGAACGGCCCTCTCCGGCCCCCTCCCCGGCACGGCCCACGCCGAAGCCGGAGCCGAGCCCCGGCCCGACGAGCCCGAGCCCGACTCCGACGCCCACACCCACACCCACACCCACACCCACACCGCCGGCTCCCTCACCGGCCCCCACCACTCCGGCCCCGGCCCCGCCGCCCCCGTCCGTCGTCTACGAGTGGAGCGCGCTGCGGTACACGCTGACCGGCGACGGCAGCGGGCCCGAGATGCGGCTGGACCCCGGGGGCGCCGGGGTGTGGCAGCGGCCTGGCGGTATGTCGGTCGGCGGGGTGCGGTACGCGAACGGGGTGACGGTGCACGGCCCCTCCCGGGTCACCGTCGAACTCAACCGGCCGTGCGCGGCGTACGACGCCTTCGCGGGTGTGGACGACATGACGCTGGGCCTGGGCGCGGTCCGTTTCTCCGTCCTCGGGGACGGCGTACCGCTGTGGAGTTCGGGGATCGTGCGCGGTGGGGACCCCGCCGTACCGGTGCACGTCGGGCTGGCCGGGCGGCGGACGGTCCAGCTGGTCGTCGAGCCGGTGAGTGACGCGGAGGCGCCGCTGGACCGGGCGGCGGCCGTCGCCGACTGGGCGCGGTCGCGGTTCACCTGCGGCTGAGGCGGCTGCGGGCCGCGGGGCGGCGCGCCGTACGCCGCATGCCGTGCGCGCCCGGGGCCGGGTCAGTCCTCTGCACAGCCGCGGAGCCGTGCCTCGCGTGCGGACGCTCCGGTCCCGCGCGCGGCGATGTACGCGGTCAGCGTCTCGCACAGGTCCTCGGGGCCGTAGTCGGCGGCCTGTTCCACGGCGTGCGCGTACCGTTCGGGGCCGAGGCGGGAGGCGGTCCGGGCCGCGGTCCGCTCGGCCCGGGAGAACTCCGGTTCGGGGCGCGGGCGGCCCGCGCGCAGCCGCTCGCCGCAGGTGAGGGCCCGTACCGCCTCGTGGTCCTGGTGGAGCGCGGCCAGGGTCGCGGCGCCGAGTTCCACGAGTGCGGCGACGATCGCGTCGGAGCAGAATCCGTCGAGCGCGCCGCGCAGCCCGTCGCGTACGAGTGGCAGGGACTCCCCGGGGCCGTCCTCGGCCGCCGTCACCAGCGCTCCGAGCATGTCCAGCATCACGGTGAACTGCGTTGGCGGACTGCCTCGTTCGGCCTCGGCGCGGGCGGTCTCGTAGTACGCGCGGCCCTCGGCGGTGTCACCGTCCTCCAGGGCCTTCTGGCCGCGCAGCACGGTGATGAAGGCGGCCGCGTCGATCGTTCCGTAGGACTCGGCCGCGGCCGCCGCCTCGTCGAGGTAGGCCGTCATGAGGTCCTTTTTCCCGGCGCGGTAGGCGAGTTCACCGAGGCGGGCCAGCAGGAAGGGCGCCTCGGCGTGCGCCCCGACCTCGTGGGCGAGGCGCAGCGCCTCCTCGAACTGCGGGCGCGCCTCCTCGTGCCGGCCGGTCGCCATCGCGGCCTCGGCGCGGGCGCTGTGGGCCTGGGCGAGCATCCAGCGGTCCCCGGCTCGGGCCGCGACCCGCTGGACCTCGGCGAGGTCCACCTCGATGTCGGGGAACCGGCCGGGCGTGTCCACCGCGACGTGCGTGCGGAACATCAGCGCCACGCCCAGTTCCCAGTCCCCGCCGTAGCGGCGGCAGTTGGCGACCGTCTCGTCGAGCAGGGGCCGCGCGTCCTCGGGTGTGCCGAGGAAGAACGAGGTGAACGCCCACAGGAGCCCCGGGAACCGCGCCGCCTCGGGGCCGCCACCGCGGTAGGCCGCGCGCAGCGCCGCGACGTAGTCGGCCACCTCGCCCCGTCCGGGCGGCTGCTCGGCGCGGGTCTCCGAGAGGAGGAAGAGATGCAGCAGCCGGAGGTTGATCCGGGGCCAGTAGCGTGGGTCGGCCGGATCACCGAAACGGTCCGCGGGCGGGCCGGTGGGGGCGGCGTCCGCCGGTTCGGCGGTCATGCCGGCGGGGGCCGTACCGGTCGCGTCGGCGGACGCGCCGGGGGTCTCGCCGGTGGTTCCGCCGGTGGTTCCGCCGGTGGTTTCGCCGGTGGTCCTGTCGCGCGTCACCTCGGTCGAGGGGGCGGGGGCCGGGGCGGGGGCGGTCACGGGTCTCTGTCGGGTCCCGCCGGGAGCGTCCCCGCCGGAACCGTCCGGTGTTCTGCCAGGAGCGTCTCCGCCAGGTCCACCCGGTGTCCCGCCGGGAGCGTCCCCTCCGGAGCACTCCCGTGTACCGGCCCGACTGTCCTCGCGGCAGTCGTCCGGTGTACCGGCGAGGTCGTCCCGTACCGCGCCGCGTACTCCCCTGTCCCGTCCGAAGTCCCCGTCCCGGCGTTGTCCGCGTGGCCGGTCCTGCGCGTGTCCGGGGGCCGGGTTCCGTCCGCCCGGAACGCTGGGGACCCTGGGGGCGCTGGGGGCGCTGGGGGCGCTGGGGACGAACGCCTCCATCAGTGCGGCCGCGCTCTCGTCGTGCAGGCTCAGCGTGTGGCCGGCCCAGGCGGCGCCCTCCACGCGGTAGTTGCGCAGCCACCAGAACCAGCCGGTACGCAGGACGAGCCCGGTCGCGAGGTCCTCGTCGCGGTCGCGGACCGCGCGGCTCAGGGCGGCCCGGATGTTGTCGAGTTCGGTCTCCGTCCTGCGTATCCAGGGGAGTTGGGCGGCGGAACGCATGAGCGGGTCGGCCTTCGTGACGAAGGCGAGGAAGTACTGGCCGTGGCGTCGGCCTGCCGCGTCGAGCAGGTCGGGCCTGCGGGCGGCGCGCTCGGCGGCGTACTCGTGAATGGTCTCCAGCATGCGGTAGCGCATACCGTCGCCCGCCGGGTCGGGGGCGGCCACCAGCAGTGACTTGTCGACGAGCGAGCCGGTCAGCGCGGCGGCGGGGCCGGAGCACACGGCCTCGGCCGCCGCGAGGTCCCAGCCGCCCGCGAACACGGACGCCTCGCACAGCACGGTGCGCTCGGCCTCGTCCAGGAGTTCCCAGGACCAGTCGACGACGGCGCGCAGGGTCTGCTGCCGGGGCAGGACGGTGCGGCTGCCGCCCGTCAGGAGGCGGAAGCGGTCGTCGAGGCGGTCGGCGATCTGGCGCGGGGTCAGCATCCGCAGGCGGGCGGCGGCGAGTTCGATGGCGAGCGGGAGCCCGTCGAGGCGGCGGCAGATCTCCTCGACGGCCTCGGCGTCGTCCTCGGGCCGGAAGTCCTGCCGGACGGCGGCGCCCCGCTCGGCGAACAGCCGCGCGGCGGGGGCCTCGGGCAGCGGGTCCACGGGGCGTACCGACTCGCCTGGCACCCCGAGGGGTTCGCGGCTCGTGGCGAGGACGGTGAGACGGGGGCAGCGCGTCAGCAGCGTCTCGGCCAGTTCGGCGGCGGCGTCGATGACGTGCTCGCAGTTGTCGAGGATCAGCAGCAGCTCACGCGAGGCGCAGTGGTCGATCAGCAGGTCGAGCGGCTCCTGGGCGGCTCCCGGCCCACGCTCCGACGCCCCCGTGCCGGTACTCGCGCCCAGCAGTGTGTCGCGCAGGCCGAGGGCGCTGACGACGGCGCCCGGTACGGCTTCGGGGCGCTCCAGCGGAGCGAGTTCGGCCAGCCACGCCTGGGGGAGCGCGGCGGCGGCCTCCTCGGCGAGACGGGTCTTGCCGGAGCCGCCCGGTCCGGTCAGCGTGATCAGGCGGGCCGTGCTCAGCTCGGCCCGGATCGCCGCGAGTTCCGGCTCCCGGCCGACGAAGGAGGTCAGCCGGGGCCGCAGGTTGCCCCGGGGCGCGGCGGCGGCCGGACGCGGGGACAGCCGGGCGGGCTGAGCCGGGGAGGCGGGCGGAGCCGGAAAGGCGGGCGGAGCCGGGAAGGCGGGCCGGCCGGCTGCCGGGCCGGTGGGCTGTGAGGCGGTGGGCGGTGGGGCGGTCTCCGTGCCCTCGCTCAGCAACTCTCCGTCCTTGCGCAGCAACTTCCCGTCCTCGCGCAGCGACTCCTTGTCCTCGCGAAGCAACTCCGCGTGGATACGGCGCAGTTCCGGGCCCGGAGAGGTGCCGAGGCGCTCGGCGAGGGTGTGCCGGAGCCGCTCGTACGCGGCGAGGGCGCCGGCGGGTCTGCCGTCCGCGCGCAGGGCGCGCAGCAGGAGGGCGTGGAGGGGTTCGTCGTACGGGGCCGCCCCGGTCAGTTCGCGCAGTTCGGCGACGAGGGCGGCGGGCGGGCGGCCGAGGGCGAGATCGGCCTCGACGCGGTGGCGCAGCGCGGTGCGGCGCAGGTCCTCGGGACGGCGGGCGGCGCCCGGTTCCCCGGGCAGGTCGGCGAGGGCCGGTCCGCGCCACAGGTCCAGCGCCTCGTGCAGCAGCCGGGCCGCGCGTGCGGGCTCGTCCGCGTCGAGGGCGGCCCCGCCCTCCGCCGCGAGCCGCGTGAAACGGTGCAGGTCCACCTCGTCGGGCGGGACGTCGAGGCGGTAGCCGCCGGGCACGGAGGCGATCGCGGAGCGGCCGAGGACCCGGCGCAGCCGCCCGATCAGGGCCTGGAGCGCGGCGGGCGCGTCAAAGGGCGGGTCCTCCTCCCACACCTCGTCGATCAGGGTGTCGACCCCGGCCGTACGGCCCGCGCGCAGGGCGAGCGCCGTCAGGAGCGTGCGGAGGCGGGCGCCGCCGAGACGTAGGGGGGCGCCGGAGTCGTCGTACGCCTCGGTGGCGCCCAGGATTCGATACCGCACCCCGCCATTGTCCCCGGACAGCGGCCGTACGGACGAACCGGAAGGGCGCCCGGCCGTCGTCGGCGGCCGGGCGCGGGCGCCGGTGGCCGGGCGTCGGACACCGGTCGCGACGGGCCGGGCCCGGGTCCTCGGCCCGCGAAGGCGGGCCAGTGGCGGCGCAGTCGTCGGCCGGAGGCGCCGGACAACTGTGGGACAGCGGCAGGACGAACAGCCGGGCAAGAGGGACCCGGCAGCGACGGACGCCGGGCAACCGGGGACCGGCAGCGACCGGACGCCGGGCCGGCCAGCGGCCGGAAACGCCGGGGCCAGGGCCGACGCCGGACAGCGGCCGGGCGCCGGAACGCTTCCGTTCCGGTCCCCTTCCTCACCGCCACCCCTGCTCTCTGCCCCCGGTCCCTGCCCGGTCCCCGGTCCCTGCCCCCGGCCCCGGGTCCCTGCCCCCGGTCCCGCTCCCTGTCCCGGCTCCCTACCCCCGCTGTCCCGCGCCCAGTGCCCCGCGCGTTCCCGGTGCTCCGCGCTGGGCGACGACGGTGCCGGTCGGGATGGCGCGCTGGCGGGTCGGGGTGCCGGTCCAGCAGGTGCCGCGCCGCTCCAGCAGGCGGCGCAGCCACAGTTCCGTCGAGACGAGTTCGGCGAGGCCGTCCACGGGGAGCGGGGCCCCCTCGGCGGCGGCGCGCAGGGCCTTGCGGACGACGCGTGCCTCGACGATGCCCGCCTCGGCGAGCAGCGGGGTGTCGAACAGGCCGAGGAGCTGGTCGACGTGCGCGCGCAGCCCGATCCGCAGGGCCGCCTCCGGTTCGACGGCCGAGGGGGTGCCCCAGCCCTCCGGCAGCTCCCGTACCCCCGCGCCCTCCAGTACGGAGCGCAGGATCGAGGCGCGGGCGCCGGGGCGTACGCGCAGGGCCTCGGGCAGGGCGCGAGCGGCGCGGACGACCTGATTGTCGAGGAACGGGGCGTGCAGTCGCTGGAAACGGACCTCGGCGGCCTGTTCCAGTACGCGCAGGTCGGCGGCGTGCCGGGCGAGGGCGGCGCGGGCCCGGAAGTCGCCGGGACGGCGTCCTGAGCCGGGGCCGGGGCGGGCCGCCGCCTCGTGCAGGCGAACCGATACTTCGGCCAGGGCCTCGCCGGTGAGCCAGCGAGCGGCGGGGCCGGGTCTGGCCCAGGAGAGCGCGGCGATCGAGGCGCTCATCGCCCCGTCGGCCTGCGGGAAGCGCCGGAGTCTGAGCAGTTCGGCGGCGTCCTCCAGGCCCGCCCGGTAGGGCGTACGGGCCAGCCGCCGGGCCGCGCCGTACACCTTGCCGGGGACCCTGACGGAGCCCTCGGCCTTGGTGAGCGCGGCGACGGGGCGGACGAGGTGGCGTCTGCGCCGGTCCATGAGGAGGTCGGCGAGGCGCGCGGGGTGGGCGTCGAGGACCTGGCGGGCGCCGTGCCCGGTGAAGTGGTCGGCGCTGCCCGCGAGGAGCCGGGCGCGGTGCCGGGCCGCGCTGACGAGGGCGGGCCCCGGTTCGTCGGTGAGCGGGACCCGCAGGTCGGCGAAGGGCAGGGCCTCCTCGCCACCGGCCACGACGACGTGGTGCAGGCGGGGGTCGGTGGCGAGTGACCCGGCCCGTGCCACCTCGGCTTCGCGGCCCGTGGTGGCGAGGTCGTTGAAGGTGACGGCGAGCAGGCGTTCCCCGGCCCCGGTGCCGTGGCCGAGGAGGGTGCCGGGCATCCCGGGCAGTCCGGCGGCGAGCAGGGCGAGCGTCGCGGAGGCGCTGCCGCCGGAGAGGTCGGCGCCGATGCCGGGCAGCGGTCCGCGTGCGGCGCGCCGTTCGGCGGGGCCCATACCGGGGACCGGGCCGGGGTCGATCCCGGTGCCCGGGATGTGGCGCGGGGCGGTCAGCCGGACGCGTACCGCCTCGACGAGCGCGTCCCGCACCCCGGCGACGGCGCTGTCCGGGTCGACGGGCGCCGCCGAGACGGCGAGCGAGGTCATCTGCTCGTACCCGGCGATCTCGGGGGCCCCGGCCCGCATGATGAGGGCGTGTCCCGGCGGTACGCGGCGCACCCCGGCGTACGGCGTGGAGTCCTGGAGCGCCTCGGGGACGTCGGGGGCGGCGAGCAGGGCCGCGACGTGGCCGATGTCGAGGTTGGCCTCGACGAGGTCGGCGAGCGGGAGGGCGGCGGTCGCGTACGCGGTGCCCGCGGCCCACGGGGTGTGGAAGACGGGGCGGGCACCGGCGAGGTCCCCGGCGACCATGGTGCGTCTGCCGACCTGGACGACCGCCGTGTAGCTGCCGGGCCAGGCCGTGAGGTGGCGCAGCGCCCCGCCCTTCGCGGAGAACAGGGCGACCTTGAGCTGGGCGTCGGTGGCCGCGCAGATGCCGAGGACCGCGATCCTGGTCTCGGCGTCGGCCTTGACCACGCGGATCTCGTCGGGCCGCCAGTCGCCCACGGCCCACAGCGGGTCGGGATCGCCCCACAGGAGCTGCGCGCCCACGGGCTGCACGGTGTCCCCGTCGCCGGGCAGGGAGCCGGGGTGGCCGTCCGCCGACACGGAACCGCCGAGTTCGCCGGGACGGCGTCTGGCGGAGGTGCTGCTCCATCCCACCAACCAGCGCATCTCCGCCTCCACAGCCTGTGGACAACCCGGGTGTCCGTCTCGCGGGGATGTCCGCGAAGTCCTGTGCGACGCCCGCGGTGTCCGGCGCTCCACCCCGGCCCTGCGGCCGGGCGGCATCCGTACGCGCGGACCGCGCGCCGTGGGTGCCGTACGGGACTTCGCGGGCGTCCCCGGGACCATGCTGCCACGAAGAGGGCACCGGCAGGCCGGTACACGGCGGGCGTCGCGGTACGGGGTTTACGCCCTGCTCCACGCACGGGACAGCCGAATGCGCCGGGTGAACGCGCCCCCGGCACAGGCCAGTCGGGGTCCGGCGGCGGACGGCCCGGTGCCGGCGCGGGCGCCGTGGACCGGGTTCTGGCCACCAGCGGTGATCGCCCGCCCCTCCCCGGCAGGAGACGAAGGAAGGCGACGGAAGACGGCAGGGGCCGACGGGAGGCGGCGGGAGGCGGCGGAAGAGGACAGGGGCCGACGGGAGACGACGGAAGACGGCGGGAGACAGCGGAGGACGACGGAAGGCGACGGAAGGCGACAGGGACCGACGGGAGACAGCGAAAGACGACGGACGGCCGTCCCGCTCGCGACGCGACCCGTTGCGAAAGCGATGCCGGTCCGGCGCGGGGGCGGCCCGAGAACGGCATGAGGACGCGACAGGTACGGCGCGGGGCGGGGCGCGGCGAGGACGGCGCGGCTCACGAGGCCGGGCCGGACAGGACGCTCCGCGGTGACTCCAGGCGCCCCACCCACCCCGGACACCCCGCCCGTCACTCCCGTCCGGCCCGCCGGACACCGGCGGTGCGGCCCTGAAGGACGGTATTCAGCCATTCATGTCCGCGCGTGGCGCGCCCCTTCGGCCCCCCGCGGGCTCCGCACCGCCGGCCGCGCGGGAGCCGGGAGCCGGGTGGTACGGGGCGCTCCCGGGGGCCGTACGCGGGGTGTTGCTTCCTCTTCGTGCGGCTTCGTACGCGTTCACACGGGGCGCGGACGGGGAGCGAACGCGGGTCGCACGGGGGCGGGCGCCGATCCCCGAGCCGGAACCGCCCGTCACCACGCGCCCCCGAACGCGCCAGCCGTGCGCCGACGGGCGCCCGCCCCTCGTCGGCCTCCGCACGGGGCCCCGGCACGCCGCCCGCGAGGGTCACGCCGGGGCGCCGGACCGACTGGCGCGCGGCGGCCGGTCGTTGCGGCCACGAAGTGGGAGGACGGGATTCCGCCCGCCTGTGGAGAACCCGTGGAGCTCAGGGGTGGGTGCCGTGGGGCGGGCCCGGAACGAGCCGCGCTCCCGTAAGGAGGAGTTGGTGGGAAGGTGGCGGTAAGTACGGGCGGGTTGGCACCCGGTTGGTTGTCGTCACGCCCCCTCCCCCGCGCCGCCGGCCGCGGGTCCGCCGGCCCCGGCGCCACCGGTCCCGGCCGCGTCTCCCCGGCCCGCCCACGTCCTGCTCACGGCCCCGGCCCCGTCGTCGCGGCCGCGTCCCCCGGCTCTCCCCCGGCCGGGACGCGCGCGGTCCGGGAGGCGCTGCTCGCCTCCCGGACCGGTCCCGCCACCCGCGGGGATTGAGGGCGGCGGACTCCCCCGGCCCACCGCGTGACGCGGCGGGCCGACCCACGCACCCTCCATGAAACCGGCCGGGCGAGGGCCACAGGAGAGCGCACGGCCGGGCGCACGGCACCACGTCAGGAGCACGGGGCAGACGGGCCGGCGGACACCGCCCGCACCCGCGCCCTCGTACGGGAACGGCCGCCCCGCGCCGGCCACGCGGGCGCCCCGTGGCGCAGACGCGGCCGCCCCCGCACCGGGTCGGCGAGCGGCCCCCGTACGCGGACCGCCCTCCCCCGGCGCAGCCCTCACGCGCGCTCCCCGTTCCGTGCCCGGCGAGTTGGCCGACCGCCGCCCGCCCGGCCGGAGCGCCTGGCGACCAACTCGGCCCCGAAGCCGCCAACCCGCCGTCCGCGCACCCGGTGCGGGGCGTCCCGCGCGGCGCCGGGAAGCACGCGACGGGGGCCGCTCGACGGGACGAACGGGGCAGCTCCCGGGGCCCTTCCCGGGACCGCGGGGGGAACCGTGAGTAACGGCCGCGGGGTCGCGGCGCGGGCCGCGCGGCGATCCGTCCGCCCACCGCGCGCCCTGCCCGAAAGGCGCCCTTTGCCGAAGCCGGGGCGCACGGCACCCGCGTACCGTCGAATCAGGTGCCGCACGCACGCACCGCACGCTCCGGCGTACCTCCGCACGGGCAACAATCTCGCCATCCGGAACCACGGCTCTTAACGCTTGGGATGCGGGGAACTACGCTGGGTTTACGAATGCCGCACGCTTATGCCGCTGCGGCAGCCGTCTGTGTCGAGGGGTGGCGCATGTCCAGGGAGCAACGCGGGCCGAACGAGAAACTCGGCGCCGTTCTCGCCCTCGCGGGGATAAGCAACGCGGGGCTTGCGCGGCGGGTCAACGACCTAGGCGGACAGCGAGGTCTGACGCTTCGTTACGACAAGACCTCGGTGGCCCGCTGGGTCTCCAAGGGAATGGTGCCGCAGGGAGCGGCGCCGCATCTCATCGCGGCGGCCATCGGGCAGAAACTGGGCCGGCCGGTCCCGCTGCACGAGATCGGCCTCGCCGACGCCGATCCGACGCCCGAAGTGGGCCTCACCTTCCCGCGCGACGTGGGGAAGGCGGTCAAGTCCGCGACCGAGCTGTACCGGCTGGACCTGGCCGGTCGCCGCTCGGGCGGCGGCATCTGGCAGTCCCTGGCCGGTTCCTTCTCGGTGAGCGCGTACGCGACTCCGGCCTCGCGCTGGCTCATATCCCCGGCCGACAGCTCGGTCGCGAGGGAACTCGCCGCCGCCTCCCCCGGGGACGGCGGCGGTACGCCGATGCGAGTCGGCCACAGCGACGTGCAGAAACTGCGCGAGGCGGCCGAGGACGCGCGGCGCTGGGACTCCAAGTACGGCGGCGGGGACTGGCGTTCCTCGATGGTCCCGGAGTGCCTGCGGGTCGAGGCGGCCCCGCTGCTGCTGGGCGCCTACTCGGACGACGTGGGCCGGGCCCTGTTCGGGGCGAGCGCCGAACTCACGCGGCTCGCGGGCTGGATGGCCTTCGACACCGGTCAGCAGGAGGCCGCCCAGCGCTACTACATCCAGGCGCTGCGGCTGGCCCGCGCCGCCGCCGACGTGCCCCTGGGCGGCTACGTCCTGGCGACGATGTCGCTCCAGGCGACCTACCGGGGCTTCGGCGACGAGGGCGTGGACCTCGCGCAGGCCGCCGTGGAACGCAACCGGGGGCTGGCCACGGCCCGCACCATGAGCTTCTTCCGCCTCGTCGAGGCCCGTGCGCACGCGCGGGCCGCCGACGCCCCGGCCGCCTCGGCGGCGCTGCGCGCCTCGGAGAGCTGGCTGGAGCGGTCGCGGCCGGGCGACGAGGACCCGGCGTGGCTCGGCTTCTACGGCGAGGACCGCTTCGCGGCGGACGCCGCCGAGTGCTACCGCGACCTGAAGCACCCGCGCCAGGTGCGGCGCTTCACCGAGCAGGCGCTGTCCCGGCCGACGGAGGAGTACGTGCGTTCGCACGGGCTGCGGCTCGTCGTGTCGGCCGTCGCGGAACTGGAGTCGGGCAACCTCGACGCGGCCTGCGAACAGGGCGTGCGGGCCGTCGAGGTCGCGGGCCGGATCTCCTCGGCGCGCACCACGGAGTACGTCAAGGACCTGCTGCGCAAGCTGGAGCCGTACGGGGACGAACCGCGCGTGGTGGAGCTGCGCGAACGGGCCCGCCCCCTGCTGGTGGCCCCCGCCTGAGCCGAGCGGGGCGCGCACAGGTTCGAACCCGTTGTCAGTGGGGCAGTGCACTATCGGACGCAGGGTGCGCGCGGGGCGCGGCACCGGCGGTGATGGGCGGGTGCCCGGTGGCGGCTTTGGGAGGTGGCGGCGCGTGCTGGTGACAGGAGGGCGCTTCGACTGCGAGGTGCTGGTGATCGGCGCCGGCCTCGTCGGGCTGTCCACGGCGTACGCGCTGGCGCGCTCGGCCCCCGGCGCCCGCGTCGTGGTCCTGGAGAAGGAGCCGGGGCCCGCCCGCCACCAGAGCGGGCACAACAGCGGCGTGATCCACAGCGGTCTGTACTACCCGCCCGGTTCCCTCAAGGCGCGGTACGCGACGCGGGGCGCCGCCGAGATGACGGCCTTCTGTGCCGAGGCGGGCATCGCGCACGCGGTGACCGGGAAACTCGTCGTGGCCACCGAGCGCGCCGAACTGCCCCGGCTGCACGCCCTGGCGCAGCGCGGCCGGGCCAACGGCCTCGCGGTGTCCGAGCTGGGCCCGGCGCAGATCAGGGAGCGGGAACCGGAGGTACGGGGCCTGGCCGCGCTGCGCGTCGAGGCCACGGGCGTGTGCGACTACCCGGCGGTGGCCCGCGAGCTGGCCCGCGCCTCGGGGGCCGAGCTGCGGTACGGGGCGGAGGTCACCCGGATCTCGCGGCGCGCCGCGCGGGGCGTCGCGGTCCAGGTCGACACGGCGGGCACCGGGGGCGGCCCGGGGCGCCGCGAGGTGCTGCGCGCGCGGGTCCTGGTGAACTGCGGAGGGCTGCACAGCGACCGCCTGGCGCGGCTGGCCGGGGACGAACCGGGCGTGCGGATCGTGCCCTTCCGCGGCGAGTACTACGAGCTGACCCGGCCGGAACTGGTGCGGGGCCTGGTCTACCCGGTGCCCGACCCGGCCTTCCCCTTCCTCGGCACCCATCTGACCCGGGGCGTCGACGGGAGGGTGCACGTCGGGCCGAACGCGGTGCCCGCGCTGGCCCGCGAGGGCTACGAGCGGGGCCGGGTCGTGCCCGGCGAGCTGGCGGCCACCCTGCTGTGGCCCGGCAGCAGACAGCTGGCCCGGCGGCACTGGCGGTACGGCG
This sequence comes from Streptomyces sp. NPDC007088, assembly GCF_042869355.1. NCBI lineage: Bacteria > Bacillati > Actinomycetota > Actinomycetes > Kitasatosporales > Streptomycetaceae > Streptomyces > Streptomyces sp. NPDC007088. The sequence goes on along the minus strand of NZ_JBIAFO010000017.1, from coordinate 138,365 downwards.
TGGGCGAGCTGCACCGCTCGCTGTCGAAGCGGGCCTTCACCGCCTCGGTGCGCCGGCTGCTCCCCGAGGCCACGGAGGCGGACCTGCGGCCCGCCCCGGCGGGGGTCCGCGCCCAGGCCGTCCTGCGGGACGGCACCCTGGCGGACGACTTCCTGATCCGCGAGGCCCCCCGCGCGGTGCACGTCCTGAACGCCCCCTCCCCCGCGGCGACGGCGGCCCTGCCCATCGGCCGCGAGATCGCCCGCCGCGCCCTGAACCTGCTGGGCACCGCGCCGGAGCGGATACCGGTGGGGCGCTGAGCCCTCGGCCCGGGAGCGGGCCGGAGGCCGACGGGGAGCGGGCCGGAGACCGAGGAGCGGCGGGGCGGAGACCGAGGGGAGTGGGGCGGCGGGTTTCCGGTGGCCCCCGTCCGGTTCCGTAGAATCGACGGCATTGTGTCCGAGTACGCCAGCACCAGCCCCAGCAGCCCGAGCGGCCCCCCGGCCGTGCCCGCCCCCGACGCCGCGAGCGGCCCCGCCCCGGTGTCGGCCGTCGCCGCGGCGTCCGTGCCCGCGGCGTCCCTGCCCGGATCGGCCGAGTCCGCCCGGCACGCCCCGTCCACCGGTTCCGCCGAGCCGACCGGTTCCGCCGAAACCGCCGGGCCGGAGTCCGGGCCCGCGGTGCGGCGTTCGCGCGGCCAGGGCCGGATGTTCGTGGAGGGTGCGGGCCCGGCCGCCGATCCGGCCCGTTCGCACAGCGAGCGGCGCATCCGGAGCTTCCAGCCCCGGCGCAGCCGGGTCACCGCCTCGCAGGAGGACGCCCTGCGCCGCCTGTGGTCCCGCTGGGGCCTGGAGGTGGACGGCTCGGGCGTCCTGGACCTGGAGGCGCTGTTCGGTCCGCTCCCCGTCGTCCTGGAGATCGGTTTCGGCATGGGCGAGACGACGGCGCGGATGGCGGCCGCCGACCCCGGCACCGGCATCCTCGCGGTCGACGTGCACACCCCGGGCCAGGGGCACCTGCTGGGCCTCGCCGAGCGGGCCGGGGTGGAGAACCTGCGGGTGGCCAACGGCGACGCCGTGATCCTGCTGCGCGACATGCTCGCCCCCGGCGCCCTGCACGGGGTGCGGGTGTACTTCCCCGACCCGTGGCCGAAGGCGCGCCACCACAAGCGGCGGCTGATCCAGCCCGCCTTCCTCGACCTGGCCGCCCACCGCATGGCGCCCGGCGCCGTCCTGCACTGCGCGACCGACTGGGAGCCGTACGCCGAGCACATGCTGGAGGTGCTGTCCGCGCACCCCGCCTTCGACAACACCGCCCCGGACGGCGGCTGGGCGCCGCGTCCCGCGTTCCGCCCCCGTACCCGCTTCGAGGGCCAGGGCCTCGCGAAGGGCCACGTCGTGCGCGACCTGCTGTTCCGCCGCAACGACGCCCCGGTGCCGGACCCGGTCCGCGCGGAGGCTGGTTAGGGTCGCCGTGTGACCCACAGTTCTCCGCGTCCGGGGGAGCGTGACCCCGGGCCGCGGTGGCCGCGGCGGCGGGGCCCCGGGGGACCGCCCGGCGCCCCGTACCCGGCGGCGCCGCGAGCCGCGGCCCCCGGCCCCGGGGGACCGGCTCCCGCGCCCTGGCGTCCGCGCTGGTGGCAGCGGCGCGCGGTGAAGGCGGGGGCGCTCGTGCTGCTGCTCGCCGTGTCGGGTCTGGTGATCCTCGCGCTGGTGCGGCAGCAGACGGGCACCCGGGGCTTCTTCGTGGGCCTGGGCCTCGCGGTGCTGCCCGTGCCCGCGCTGATCCTCGTCTTCCGGCTGCTGGGCCGGGTGCGTCCGGGGCGCCGGCGCGGCCAGGTCTTCGCGTTCGCCTGGGGCGCCTGCGCGGCGGCGCTCATCGCGATCGTCGCGAACGGTTTCGCGACGCGCTGGATCGAGACGGCGACGGCGGACCGCGCGCACGCGAACACGCTGGGCGCGACCGTCGTCGCCCCGATCGTGGAGGAGAGCGCGAAGGCCGCCGCCGTCCTGCTCGTGGTCCTCTTCCGCCGACGGCAGATCATGGGCGTCGTGGACGCCGTCGTGTACGCCGGGGTCACCGCGGCCGGCTTCGCCTTCACCGAGAACATCCTGTACCTCGGCAACGCCTTCGGCACCGACCACGTCGAGGGCCGGCACGGCCTCGGTTCGGTGACCCTCGCGACCTTCTTCGTCCGCGCCGTCATGTCGCCGTTCGCGCACCCCCTGTTCACGTGCCTGACGGGGGCGGGCTTCGGCCTCGCGGCGCTGCGCCCGGAGCGGCGGCGCGCGCCCCGGGTCCTGCTGCCGCTCGCGGGACTGCTGCTCGCGATGGCGCTGCACGCGACGTGGAACCTCTCGCCGTCCTTCGGCCCGGACGGCTTCCCGCTGGTCTACGGCACGGTCATGGTCCCGGCGCTCGGCCTGCTCACGTGGCTCGTGCTGTGGCACCGCCACCGGGACCTGCGCGCGGTCCGCGAGGAACTGGCGCCCTACGTCGCGGGCGGCTGGTTCCTCCCGCTGGAGCCGCCCGCGCTCGCCTCGACGCGCTCGCGCCGGATCGCCGCCGAGTGGGCCGCGTACCACGGCGACCGGCACGACGTACGGACCGTACGCCGCTACGCCGCCACCGCGACGACCCTCGCCCTGCTGCGCCGGCAGGCCGCCGTGGAGCAGGCGGCGGGCGGCCCCGCCGGAGGGGAGTTCACGCGGCGCGAGCGGGAGCTGCTGGACGCGCTGGCCGAGGGGCGCGACCTCGCCGGTCCCGCCTTCGCCTACACGTGGCGCGTCGCCCCGCCCCGCTCCCACCGGCACCTGCCGGTCCCCGCGGCCTGGAACACCCCGGCGACGGCGCACGGGTACGGGTACGGGCAGGGCCACGGGCACGGCCCCGCGCCCCACGGGAACGCGTCCCCCTCGCCGTACGGGGAGCCCGCGCGGTACGGCGAGGCAAACCCCTACGCCGCGAACCCGCCCCCGCCCCCGGACGCGCCGCGGCCCGCCACCGGCCAGACGTAGGACGTCGGCCGGGGCGGGCCGGGTGGTGCGGGGGGCCGGTCGCGGGGCCGCGCCGCCGCCTCAGGCGGAGGCGGTGGTGAGGCGGCTCAGCTCGTCCTCGGTCAGTTCCAGGCCGGCGACGGCGACGAGCGCCTTGAGCTGCTCGGGGGTGCGCGCGCTGGCGATCGGCGCGGCCACGGTGGGCTGGGCGGCGAGCCAGGCCAGGGCCACGGTCGCCACCTCGGCGCCGTGCGCCTGGGCGACCTCGTCGAGGGCGGTGAGGACCTTCTGCCCGCGCTCGGTCTCCAGGTGCTTCGCGGCGCCCTCGGCGCGCACGCTCTCCACGCTGGTCCCCGGGCGGTACTTGCCGGTGAGGAAGCCGGAGGCGAGCGCGAAGTAGGGGACGGTCGCGAGTCCGGCGCGCGAGGCGACGTCCTGGAGGGCGCCCTCGTAGGTGTCGCGCGAGACGAGGTTGTAGTGCGGCTGGAGCGCGACGTACTTGGCCAGGCCCTCGCGGTCGGAGAAGTCCAGGGACTCCTGGAGACGCTCGGGCGAGATGTTGGACGCGGCGATCGCCCGGACCTTGCCGGCCCTCACGAGTTCGTCGAGGGCGGTGATGATCTCGCCGACCTCGACGGAGGTGTCGTCGAAGTGCGTGTAGTAGAGGTCGATGTAGTCGGTGCCCAGCCGGCGCAGGGAGGCGTCCGCGCCCGCCTTGACGGTGGCGGGGGACAGCCCCTTGAAGTCGGGGTGGGAGCCGACCTTGGTGGCGATGACGACGTCGGAGCGGTTGGAGCGGGCCCGCGTCCACTCCCCGATGATCGTCTCGGACTCGCCGCCCTTGTTGCCCGGGACCCAGTGCGAGTAGGCGTCGGCGGTGTCGACGAAGTTGCCGCCGGCCGCGGCGTAGGCGTCCAGCACCGCGAAGGACTGCTCCCGGTCCGCGGACCAGCCGAACACGTTGCCGCCCAGGGACAGCGGGAAGACGTCGATGCCGGAGGAGCCGAGTGTGCGCGTGGAGGTCATGTGCGCTCTCAACGCCGGGAACGGCATCGCTTATTCCGGATACCGCCGCCCCGTACGCCGCCCACCGCCTCTCGCGCGCGGACCGGGGCCCGGCGGGACAGGCGGTACCCGGCGTGCGGGGCGGCGCCGGATCAGGGGTTCTGCCCCCTGCTGCGGAGCCAGCCCATCGGGTCGATCGCGGCGCCGCCGCCCGGGTGGACCTCCAGGTGCAGGTGGGGCCCCGTGACGTTCCCGGTCGCGCCGACGCGGCCGATGACGTCGCCGGTGGTGACCTGCTGGCCCGCGCTCACCGAGATCGAGGACTGGTGGCAGTACCAGAGCTCGGTGCCGTCGTCGAGTTCGAGGACGGTGCGGTAGCCGTAGGCGCCGGACCAGCCGGCCTCCTTGACGGTCGCCGAGTGGACCGCCTTGAGCGGGGTCCCGGTCGGCGCGGCGAAGTCGAGCCCGGTGTGGTGGCCGGAGGACCACATGGAGCCGCCGTCGCCGAAGTGCGAGGTGAGGGTGTAGGAGGCGACGGGCAGCGTGTAGCTCCTGGCGAGCCGCGCGAGCCGTTCCTCCTCGGCCTTGGCCTTCGCTTCGGCCTCCGCCTTCGCCCTGGCCTCGGCCTGTGCCTTCTTCCGCGCGGTCTCGGCCTTCTTCTGCTCGGTGGCGGCGTGCTCGGCCGCGGCCCGCGCGGCGGCGGCCTCCGCGGCCCGCTGAGCGCTCCGGTCGGCGCTGTCGGCCTGGGTCTCGGCCTGGGTGAGGATGCGGGCGCGCAGGGCCTCACCGGCGTCGGTGGTGCCCTGGTCGAGATCGGCCTGGGTGACTCCGGCGCTGGTGAGCGGGGAGGCGGCGGGGTTGGCCGCGAGCTGGGCGGGGGCGTCGCCGTCCTCGCCCGCGACGTCGTCGATCAGCGTGCCGACTCCGGGCAGCGACCTGGCCTCCGGCAGGGCGTCCTTGACGTCCTTGAGCTTCGGGAAGGACTCGGGAAGCGACAGCTGGACCTTCGGCTTCTCCTGCGCGGTGGCGATACCGCCGGCGCCGACGGCCGCGAGGACGCCGACTCCGAGGACCGTCGAGCTGCGCGCGAGACCGCCGCGCTGCCTGGCGACGCGGTGCCGGCCGCGCACCGGGACGACGGTCTCCTCGGTCGGGTTCCACTCCCCGGTGCCGGGCTCGGGCACCGGGCGGGGGCCGGAGCCCCCGTCGGGGCCGGGGCCGTGGGCTCTCCCGGAGTCGTAGAAGGAGGTGGGGGCGGACCCGGTGGGAGCGGGGGCAGGCGGGTTGGACGCCACGAGGGCGGCACTCCTTTCCTTCCTTCTCGCCTACCGGGTTAGCTGACGGGTTCGGAGCAGGAAGGTCTCCTACGGACACCAGGACGCGATGTCCGATTCACCCCAGGAAGTTGGTTCCCCGGTTCCCTCGCGGGATTCGGCGCGTGCGCGCGGAGCCGTCGCTGTTGACGGCTGGGACGACCGCGCTGCGTTATCGAACGTTAATAGACACGAGGCGTGGATTCCAAGCCGTTCCCGTTGATCATTACGGGCTCCGGCCTGGGCTTAAACGGACATGGGGCATCCGATCCGGACGAGTTGACCGCCCATCCGGAGGGGGCGGAAAACTGACGGTGCGTCAGTTGTTATGGAAGCGCGTCCACCTTCTCACCCTCGGTGACCACCCTCGGACGATCCGTGCGGACCATGCCGGCCGTCCGGTCCCGGGTGCTGTGCGGCGTCGGCGCTCTCCTCCCGAAGGCGCTCCGGAGCGACCGCGGCGGCCCCGGAGCGCGGACGGCGTACGGCGAGCAGCGCCATGTCGTCGGTCGTGGCGCCGCCGGTGTGGTCGCGCACCTCGCGCGTGAGGGTCCTGAGCAGGGCCGCGGGATGCTCGAAGACGCGTCCGCGCAGCCGCTCGACGGGATCGTAGAAGCGGCCCCGGGTGTCGCGCGCCTCGGACAGCCCGTCGGTGTAGAGCAGCAGCATCGCGCCCGGCGGGTACTCCGTCTCCTCGGCGCGGTCGGGCCAGGTGCCCAGCTCCCCCATGCCGAGCGGCAGGGCGTGCTCGCCGGGCGAGAGGACCAGGACCCGGCCGTCGTGGTGCAGCAGGAGCGGTTCGGTGTGCCCGCGGTTGACGACGCGCAGGACGCCGCCGCCGTGCGGGATCTCGACGAGCACGGCGGTCGTGAACCCCTCGAAGGCGTCGAGCGCGCGGCGCCGCGCCCCCTCCCGGGCGAGCGCCCGCTCCAGCCGGGCGGCCACCCCCTCGATGGTGGACTCCTGCTCGGCGGCCTCCCGGAACGCGCCGATCACCACGGACACGGCCTCGACCGCGCCGAGCCCCTTGCCGCGCACGTCGCCGAGGACCATGCGCACGCCGTGCGGGGAGTCCTGCACGGCGTAGAGGTCGCCCCCGATGAACGCGTCGGCCTCGGCGGCCTCGTACTGCGCGGCGATGTCGAAGCCGCCGATCCGGCCGGGCGGCACCGGCAGCACGGCGCGCTGCGCCGCCTCGGCGACGTGCTGCACGGAGGCGAGCTGACGGCCGCCGTGCCGGATCACCAGATTGATCAGCGCGGCCAGGAGACACACGACGGCCACCGTGATCAGTTCCATCACGAACGCCGCGGTCGAGAGGTTGTGCTGGGCGAGGTGCAGGACCGTCGCGAGCACGAGCCCCGCCACCCCGGTCCCCACGGTGACCACGAGCCCCGAGAAGGGCGCGGCGATCAACGGGGCGGCCGTGAAGAAGGGGGCGGCGAAGTAGGTGGGCGGCGCCGTCAGCCCGAAGACGAAACCGGCGGCGAGCAGCAGGGGCGGGAGCGCGCGCACGACGGCCCGCGCCCACCGGTCCCGCCTGCCGCGCCCGCCCAGGACGAGCGGGGGCGGCGGCGGGACCGGCTTGTAGTCGGTGCGGGGGTCGTCGTCGGCAGGACCGGAGGAGGCACCGCCCCCCTCCGCCCCGGCGAAGGACCCGGCGTCCTGGCCGGGCCCGTCCCGGCCGCCGACGGCGCCGTACTCGCCGGGAACGCGGTCCGCACCGCCCGTGCCGGGGGCGCCGCGCTCCTCGGGAGCGCCGTGTTCGTCGGGCTTTCGCGTCCCCACGGCTCGCCTCCCGCCCGCTCTGCGCCCCGCTCCTGCCGTTTCCGTGCTCTCCTCACGTTTCCCCCCAGGAGCGGCTCCGGCTACTTGGGGGCGGCCGAGCGGGTACCGCCCCCGGGAGAGCCGACGGGGACACACGAAAACGCCGGAAGCCCGGTGCACGAATGCACCGGGCTTCCGGTTTTAGTAGCGGGGACAGGATTTGAACCTGCGACCTCTGGGTTATGAGCCCAGCGAGCTACCGAGCTGCTCCACCCCGCGTCGGTAAACACAACTATACGCCATGCCGGGGACGCCCCCGACCACGTGCGGCTCCCTCCGCCGCGGGCCCGGCGCCGCGCCGTCCGGGGCGCCTCACAGCCGTACGAGGGTGACTTCCGTGGCCTTCACGCTGGTCCACACCTCGGTGCCCTCGCGCAGTCCGAGTTCGGCGGCGGCGGCCGGGGTGATCTCGGCGAGCAGTTCCGGGGCGCTGCCGGCCCGGCCCGCGACCAGGACGCGCAGCCGGCTGCCGAGAGCGGTGATCTCGCGGACCGTGCCGGGCCAGACGTTGCGCGGACTGCCGGCCGGCCGTTCCCGGTGGACCGCGACGGCCTCGGGCGCGACGACGGCGAGCGCGCGCAGGCCCGGCCCCGCCGGCGGCCCGGTCTCCCCCGGGTCCGCCGTCCCGGCCGCGAGGAGCGTCCCGCCGCCGTCCAGCGCCAGCGCGCCGTCCCCGGTGAGCGTGCCCGGCCACGCGTTGCGCCCGAGCATCCGCGCGACCCACGCGGAACGCGGCCGCCGGGCCACCTCGGCGGGCGGCGCGTCCTGGAGCGCCCGCCCCTCGTCGAGGACGAGCACCCGGTCGGCGAGCGACACGGCCTCCACGGGGTCGTGCGTGACGACGAGGCAGACCCCGCCGAACCCGTCGAGGTGCCGGCGCAGGGTGTGCCGTACCCGGGCCCGCGTCGTCTGGTCGAGCGCGGCGAGCGGTTCGTCGAGCAGGAGCAGCCGGGGCCGGGCGGCGAGGGCGCGGGCGAGCGCGACGCGCTGGGCCTGGCCGCCGGAGAGCTGGGCGGGGCGCCGGTGCGCGAGGTGCCCCACGCCGAGCCGGTCGAGCCACAGCCGGGCTTCGCGTCGCGCCTCGGCCCGGCGCACGCCGTGGGCGCGCGGCCCGTACGCGGTGTTGCCGAGGGCGCTCAGGTGCGGGAACAGGGCGCCGTCCTGCGGGACCCAGGCCACGCCCCTGCGGTGCGGGGGCAGGCCGGTGACGTCCCGGTCGCCCAGGCGCAGCCGCGCGTGCGCGCGGGGGGTGAGACCGAGCAGGGCGCGCAGCAGCGTCGTCTTGCCCGCGCCGTTGCGCCCGACGACGGCGACGGTCGTACCGGGCGCGGCGTCGAGCGACAGCTCGGTGTACCCGGTGACCTCGGCGTGCAGGGCGTACGGCCGCGCGGCCCTCCCGGGGGCGGCCGGATCGTCCTGCCCCGTGCCGCCGAGGCCGTCGCCGGGCTCCGCGCCGGCGGCGGCCGGCTCCCCGAGCACGGCGGCGGGTTCCCCGGGGACGGCGGCCGGTTCCCCGGGGACGGCGGCCGGTTCCCCGGGGACGGCGGCGGGGGGACCGTGCCCGCGGCTGCCGCCGCCCGTCGTCCACCGGCCGCGCAGCCCCACCAGGACGGCCATGGCGATGGCGAGCAGCAGCAGGGACACCGAGGTCGCGGCCTCCGGGGAGTCCTGGAGCAGGAGGTAGACCTGGAGCGGGAGGGTCTGGGTCGTCCCCGGCAGATTGCCCGCGAAGGTGATCGTGGCCCCGAACTCGCCGAGGGCCCGCGCCCAGGTCAGCGCGGCGCCCGCGGCCAGCCCCGGGGCGACCATCGGCAGCGTGACGGTGGCGAAGACGCGCAGCGGGGAGGCGCCGAGGGAGGCGGCGGTCTCCTCGAACCCCGGCCGCAGTCCGCCGAGGCTGCCCTCCAGGCTGATGACGAGGAAGGGCATCGACACGAAGGTCGCGGCGACGACGGCGCCCGAGGTGTGGAAGGGCAGCACGACGCCGAAGGTGTTCTCCAGCCAGGGCCCGAGCAGCCCGCGCCGCCCGAAGCCGAGCAGCAGCGCGACCCCGCCCACGGTCGGCGGCAGCACCATCGGGAGCAGCACGAGGGACCGTACGAGCACCTTGCCGGGGAAGTCGACCCGGGCGAGCAGCCAGGCGAGGGGCACGCCGAGCAGCAGGGAGAGCCCGAGCGCCCAGAAGGACACGACGAGGGACAGGCGGAGCGCCTCGGTGGTCTCGTGCCGGGTCAGGTGGTCCCCGAGCCGCGACCAGTCGGTGCGCGCGAGCACCCCGAGCAGCGGGACGAGCAGGAACGCGACCCCGAGCAGCGCGGGCACCGCGAGCGCGAGCGGCGCCCGCCGGCGGGCCGTACGGGGGCCGGACCCGCGCGGGCGGTGCCAGGCCGGGCGCTCGGCGGACGGGCGAAGCCCCCGGGGGCCGTCCGCGGGGCGGTCGCCGGGGGCCTCGGTCCGGTGTCCTTCGTCCGTCACGGCTTCTGGAACCCGGCGCCCTGAAGGATCTTCTGGGCCTCGGGGCCGCTGAGCCACCGCACGAAGTCGGCGGTGGCCTCGGTGTGCTTCGAGCCGTTGAGCGCGGCGGCCGGGTAGGAGGCGACGGCGTTCTGCGCGTCGGGGATGTCGACGGCGTCGACCTTGTCCGGGGCGGTGGCCGCGTCGGTCTTGTAGACGATGCCGGCGTCGGCCTCACCCAGCTCGACCTTGCTCAGCACGGCGCGGACGTTGGGCTCCTGCGAGACCGCCTTCACCTTGAGGTGCTGCTTGTCGAGGACCTGCTTCGAGTAGTTGCCGACGGGCACCTCGGGGGCGGCGAGCACGACCTTGAGCTTGCTGTCCGCGAGGTCCTTGAGAGCACCGATCTTCTCCGGGTTGCCCTCGCCAGTGGCGATGACCAGCCGGTTCTTCGCTATGACGGTCGGCGTGCCGGTCTCCCCCTTCAGCCCGTCCATCGTCTTGGTGTCGGCGGTGACGAGCGCGTCGGCGGGGGCGCCCTGCCGGACCTGCGCGGCGAGTTCCTGGGAGCCGGCGAAGGAGAAGGTGAGGGTGATGCCCGGGTTCTCCTTCTCGTACGCGCTCTTCACGGACGTGAACACGTCGGTCAGCGAGGACGCGGCGAGCACGGTGAGCTTCGCCTTCGCGGACTCCTTGACGTCCTTGGCCGCGGAACTGCTCGTGGCGCCCGGGTCCCGCTTCTCCGTGGCCTCGTCGTGGTCGTTCCCGCAGGCGGCGAGCGAACCGGCGAGGACGGCCGTGACGACGGCGGCGGTGGCGCGACGGCGCGCCGGGGACGAGAACGGCGAGAGCGACGAGGGCGAGAACGGCGAGAACGGGGACAGGGACATCGGAAGGTGCTCCTCTGAGTGGGGGAAGTCCGGCGAACCTCGGGGCGAGGAGGACCGGCGGACGGGGCGGACGGCGGAACCGGACGGGGCGGGCGCGGAGGCGGAGGGGGCGGGCACGGGACCGGACGGGGGCGGACGCCCGTGGGGCGGGTGCCCGTGGGGCGGGCGCCCGGCTCAGACCAGATCGATGTGCACGTTGGTGGACTTGACGCGCCCCACGGCCTGCATCCCGACCTCCAGGCCGAGTTCCTCGACGGCCTCCCGGGTGAGCAGGGACACGAGCCGGTGCGGTCCCGCCTGGATCTCGACCTGGGCGGCGACGTCGCCGAGCTTCACGGCGGTGACGATCCCGGGGAAGGCGTTGCGCGCGGAGGTGTACGAGATCTCGTCGTCACCGCCGCCCCCGCCCTGTCCCACCTCTATGGAGAAGGCCGCGAGATCACGCCCCTCGATGAACCGGCGCCCGGCCTCGTCCCGGTGCGTGGCGACCCGCCCGGCGTCCGCCCAGCGGCGCGCGGTGTCGGGACTGACCCCGAGCAGACGCGCGGCCTGACCAATTGTGTAGGACTGCATGTGCGGAAAACTAGGCCCGAACCCCTCGCATCTGCAAGATTTCAGAGGAATTCACGCGGCAGCTGCGAGACTCCGCCACCACGGCTCCCCGCGCCACGCCCCCACCCCCACCCACACGGCTCCGGCTCCCGCCGCGCCGGCGGCCTGGCGAGGGTGAGCGGGAGGAGCCCGTACGGCGCGCGCGGGCCAGGAGGGCTCCCGGGGGACGCGGCGCGGAGCCGGAACTCGCGGGCCACCGCCCCGAGTCGGCGTCCGGAGCGGGACCGGCCCGGCCCCCCGCACGCCCCGCGCCCCCGGGAAACACAGAACGGCCCAGGTCGTCTCCTCTGACCTGGGCCGCCGCTCGGTAGACCGTGTGGGACTCGAACCCACAACCAATGGATTAAAAGTCCACTGCTCTGCCAATTGAGCTAACGGTCCACGTGGTGCAACCCCGAGCATAGCCCGACAGCCCCGGAGAGCCGATCCGGTAGGGGGGTTCGGGGCTGTCGGGCCGGGGCGCCGGCGGGCCCGGCCGGGGGTGCGGGGCGCCGCGTACGTCACAAAGGGGGACAAACGCGACTCCCCGGGTCAGTCCTCCGGTGTCGGCTCCCCCCGCTTCAGGAACCAGTGGCGGGCCGAGGCGAACCACCAGGCGGACGCGGAGCCGAGGACGACCAGGACCGCGACCGGGGCGTAGTTGAAGGTGCCGACCGTGACCGGCGAGACCTGCGGGAGCATGAACAGGACGGTGATCACCAGGACCCAGACCACCGCGATCACGCCGATCGGCCGGGACCAGCGGCCCAGGTGCCAGGGGCCGCGCGCGAAGTCCTCGCCGCGGCGCAGCCGCAACAGGGTCGGCACGACGTAGGCGATGTACAGGCCGATCACCGCGATCGAGGTCACCGCCGCGTAGGCCGTCTCGTTGATCAGGTACGGCAGGCCCAGGACGAGGGCGCCCAGCGCGGCCAGCCACACGGCCGCCACCGGGGTCCTCGTCCGCGGGCTGACCGTGGACCACACCCGGGAGAAGGGCAGCGCCCCGTCCCGCGAGAAGGCGTAGATCATGCGGCTGTTGGCGGTCACCGAGGCCATCCCGCAGAAGAGCTGCGCGCCGATCACCACGAGCAGCAGCAGCTTTCCGCCGGTGGCGCCGACCGCGTCCAGCAGGATCTGCGCGGGCGGCGCCCCGGTCGGGGAGTCCAGCGCGCCCTGATAGGACTGGATCGCGTACGTGAAGCCCAGCAGGAGCACGAACCCGGCGATCCACGAGGTCCAGATCGAGCGGACGATGCCCTTGGGGCCGGCCGTCGCCGCGTCGTGGGTCTCCTCCGTCATGTGCGCGGAGGCGTCGTATCCGGTGAAGGTGTACTGCGCCATCAGCAGGCCGATCAGCACCACGTACAGGCCGCTGCCCCAGCCCGTGTTGTTGACGAACTCGGTGAACACGTAGGTCGTGGACCGGTGGTGGTCCGGGACGAAGGCGAGCGCGCCGACGATCACCGCGACCCCGGCGACGTGCCACCACACGCTGACGCTGTTGAGCAGGCCGACGATGCGCACGCCGAACGTGTTCAGCAGCCCGTGCAGCACGAGGATCGCCGCGAACAGCAGGATCGTGCGGCCCGGCGTCACCCCGAAATCGAACTGGAGGTTGAGGTAGGCCCCGAGGAAGGAGGCCGCGCCGAAGTCGATGCCGGCGGTCACCGCGACCTGCCCCAGCACGTTGAACCAGCCCGTGAACCAGGCCCAGGCCGCCGCCGAGCGCTCCGGGGCCAGCCGGTGCGCCCAGAAGTACAGACCGGCCGAGGTCGGGTACGCCGAGCAGATCTCGGCCATCGCGAGGCCCACGAACAGCGTCATGAGCCCGACACCGACCCAGCCCCAGGTGATGAGCGCGGGCCCGCCCGTGTTCATGCCGAAGAGGTAGAGGGTCAGACAGCCCGAGAGCACCGAGATGATCGTGAAGGACACCGCGTAGTTCGAGAACGCGGACATCCTGCGGGCCAGCACCTGCGTGTACCCGAGCTGCGCGAGCCGCTCCTCGTCCGTGCCCGTACCGGGGCCCTCACCCGTACCGCCGCCGAGGCCGTCCCCGGCTTCCGATGTAGTTGTCATGTGCGCTGCGATGCCCACGCGCGGCGGCCCGCAACCGCCGTGGCCCCCGCCCCTTCCGCCACGGCCGCTCACGCGCGCGGCACGGCGAAGGGCCCGTACGGCGTGCTCGCCGTACGGGCCCTTCGTCAGTCACTCAGCCGGTGGAACCGGTCGGTCAGCCGTTCCGCTTCCAGCGGGGCTTCTCGTCGCGGCGGCCGAAGGAGGAGGAACCGGCGCCCCGGTCGTCCCGCCGGTTGAACGGGCGGTCGCCCGTGCCCCGGTGGTCGCGGTTGAAGGGGCGGTCGCCCGCGCCGCGGTGCGGACGGCTGCCGCTGTCGCGGTTGAACGAGGGACGGTCGTCACGGCGCTCGAAGGAACGCCCGCCGCGCTCGCCGCCGCGGTCGTCACGGCGCTCGAAGGGACGGCCACCGCGCTCGCCGCCGCGGTCGTCCCGCCGGTTGTCCCGCCCGAACGAGGGACGGTCCCCGCCACGGCGGTCGTCACGGTCCCGG